>CAYTFT010000253.1:0-4551 GCA_964437155.1 uncultured Chitinophagales bacterium
CAGCTTATCTTTAATATACACGGCAATATCCTGATATTGCTCCACGGTATGTAATGTTATTTCCGGGAGTCCGACGCCATTTTCAAACCCGGCCTGCGCAAGTAAATACAATGCTGTATCCGGATCATAATGGTATCCATAATCATGTTCCGCTGCGGCATCGAGCAAGCTGGGTGGCACGATACCACCCGTTGCCGCGATCCCGCGGTTGTTTTTCAGAAACAGCAACATTTCATTTCTGTCGAATCCATAATTGATCGCCTTGCGCACTTCAATAAAACGAAGCGGACTTTTTTGAACCAGTTCGCTTGTTGTATCCATCAATATGGAAAAATATTCTGTGTTTAAATACGGCCCCTTCAGTAATTGGATCTTTGCTATGTATTTGGGTTGAAGACCGCCCTGTTTTGTGAGAATATTATCTTTTAAAGCAGCATCCACATCACTCACAAAGTCGAGCTCCCCGCTCAGAAATTTTAAAAATTCGGTGGACTTATTTGTGATGAACTGAATATTTACTGCATCGAGATAGGGCAATCTGTTTCCCTGATTATCCTTTTCAAAATAATGCTCCGATTTATGCAGAATGAGCAATTCTCCTTCCTCCCAGCGAACAAATGTAAACGGTCCGGTCCCGACCGGGTGACTCCTGAAATCCTTGCCATATTTTTTAATTGCTTCCTGCGGGACAACCGAGCAATATTGAATACTCAGCCGCTGTAAAAATGGTGCAAACGGCCTCTGCAGTTTCACCTGAAACATCGAATCGTTCAATGCATAAAATGGCAGCAGGCTGTCCACAATATTCTGAAAAACCCAATTACCGCGCGCTGCGGTTTGCGGGTCAATGAGGCGGTAAAAAGAATATGCAAAATCCCCGGCATTCACCTTTCTTCCCTTTCCGCCGGTAAAACAATCATCATCGTGGAAATACACATCATCCCGGAGGTAAAAAGTATACGTGCGCCTGTCGGGCGAAACGGTCCAGTGGCTTGCAATACAGGGAATTACCTGCAGGTCGCTGTCGAGCTGCACAAGTCCGTTGAACAACTGATTCACACTCCATGTATTCGGCTGGTCACTGGCAAATGCCGGATCCAGCGAAGTAACAGGCGAAGAAAGGTTGAGCCTGAATATGGACTTGTCGGCATGCTCATGTCCTTTACGGCATGCAGAAAAGCCGATTACCAGGAAGACAGCACATGCAATATATAGACAGGAATTTCTGATGCCTGTAAAAATAAGCGGAAGGATGCAATTCAGTCCGATGCGGGATGTAGACAATCATTATTTACCCGATGCCTGACCGCATTTTTTAAGATGATTGTAAAAACTTATCCCTATCTTCAAATCAGATATACGGTGACAGGATAGTGCAGAATCGATATATAGAATTTTCCGGATACCGTATGCAATACAACAATATATGAAAAGTAAAAAAGAAATTGTAGAGAACTGGCTGCCGAGATATACGGGCAAGAACCTGAAGGAATTCGGCGAGTATATTATTATTGTGAATTTCAATAAATACGTGGAATTATTCTCCGCATGGCATAAGGTGAAAATCGAAGGAAGGGAGAATAATATGATCAATGCTACAGCAGGCGGAATTACGATCATTAACTTCGGAATGGGAAGTGCAAATGCAGCCACAATTATTGATCTGCTCTCAGCCATCAAACCGAAAGCGGTTTTATTACTTGGAAAATGCGGCGGACTAAAGAAAAAAAATAAATTAGGGGATCTTATTCTTCCGATAGCAGCGATACGCGGCGACGGAACATCGAATGATTATTTTCCGCCCGAGGTGCCGGCGTTACCTTCGTTCGCATTGCAGAAAGCAATTTCCACAACCATCCGCGATCATAAACAGGATTACTGGACCGGCACTGTTTACACAACAAACCGGCGTGTCTGGGAACATGATGAACAATTTAAAAAATATCTGAATTCGATCCGTTGCATGGCGATAGATATGGAAACCGCTACGGTTTTTGTAACGGCATTTAAAAATCAGATCCCCTGCGGCGCGCTTTTACTTGTCAGTGATCAGCCCATGATCCCCGAAGGAGTAAAAACAGAAGCCAGTGATAAAAAAGTAACCGCGCAATTTGCCGAACTGCATTTAAAGATCGGAATTGATTCATTGAAGCAATTGATCAATAACGGGAATACGGTAAAGCATTTGAAGTTTTGATGAAAATTATGCAGGATATGACTGGCGCAAGCGTCCGCTTGTGCCTTAAATCCGAAGCCTTGGCTATCGTCTCTATATTTGAGCAATCAGAGTTGCATTTACTTCAGTTGCTTGGACTCACAATACGACAGCGTCCCGCGGAAGATTAAATTATGAATGCAAATTTCAGTGCGGAGACACTGCCGGAGCGATAATCAACAAAAAGATTGAAAGGTCTTTAAATGTATTTGGAATAAATATTTTTAATAAATTGTTTGCAAATAAAAAAGCCCTCAGCTTCAAAAATAGCTGAGAGCTTAATCTTAGTAGTGACCTCGAAGGGATTCAAACCCCTAACCTTCTGATTCGTAGTCAGATGCTCTATTCAGTTGAGCTACGAGGCCATTATTAATAGAGGCGCAAAGGTAAGCTGAAATCCTTAAAAATTCAACCCCCGCTTACTTATCCTCCTTTTTACCGCCGCCTTTACTGAGTGCATCACGCATTTCCGTATCGGCCTGCACATTTTTCATTTTATAATAATCCATGATACCCAGGTTTCCGCTGCGGAATGCCTCTGCCATCGCTTTCGGTATCTCGGCCTCGGCTTCTATCACCTTCGCACGTGCTTCCTGCGCTTTTGCCTTCATCTCCTGCTCACTCGCAACAGCCATCGCCCTTCTTTCCTCCGCCTTCGCCTGCGCAATATTTTTATCGGCATTTGCCTGATCCATCTGGAGTTCGGCGCCGATATTCTTTCCGATATCAATATCCGCAATATCAATGGAAAGAATTTCAAAGGCAGTCCCCGAATCAAGCCCTTTTGCCAATACTGTTTTGGAGATCGTATCGGGGTTTTCCATAACGGCTTTATGATGATCGGCCGAACCGATGGTTGTAACAATGCCTTCCCCAACCCTCGCGAGAATGGTTTCTTCTCCGGCACCACCCACCAATTTCTGAATATTGGCGCGGACAGTAACCTTAACACGGGCGATAAGCTGAATACCGTTTTTGGCAACCGCTGTAACCGGGGGCGATTCAATTACTTTGGGATTTACCGACAACTGCACCGCCTCGAACACATCGCGACCCGCGAGATCTATCGCAGTGGCTGCCTTAAAATCCAGCGGAATATTGGCTTTGTCGGCACTCACCAGCGCATTCACCACACGCTTGATATTTCCTCCGGCAAGATAATGCGCCTCCAGCTGGTCGCGCGTAACGGGAATACCGGCCTTGTGCGATGTTACCATGTTGTCGACGATCGCACGCGGATCCACACGCCTCCACCGCATCAGAATCATTTGCAATAAACTGATACGGACGCCGGCGAGCTGCGCCGAAAGCCATAATCCGAATAACCGCATGAATATTAAAAAGAAAACGAGTACCGCAACACCGACAACGATGACGAGTATCAATAAGATCTGATCTGATTGCATAATGGATTGTTTAGCCGGTGAAGTTAGTGGAAAACAACGAAATGCAACACCGGTTATTTCCGAAAATAAAAAGCGGAATTTACAGAGAGGATGATCAGACTGCTGAATACAATTGGTTCAGTCAAAATCTTGCTGAGATATGCGATTAATTTTCCGGTAGTAAAATACAGTCCGTTCCTGCAAAAGAAAAAAGGGAAAAAATAATTTCAATTGCCGGATCAGGCATTCACCATTTTCACATAGATCTTATTATGGTCGATCTTGATGATCTGTACATCCGCATCCTTATCAATAAATTCACCGATGGAATAAACAGTCACCCGTTCATCGTTGGCAAAAAGCGCTTTGCCTTCCGGACGAAGATTTGTAATGGTTACACCTTTGTCGCCTATTGTAAAATGGGCAAGGCTCTCATCATTCACACGCCCGTCGATCTGCGTTTTCAGCGACCATTTTTTTGACTGCATGCGTTTATACCCCCAATACATAATGCCGCCGGCCGCGAGCAGCGAAGAAATCAGCATCCAGTTGCCGGTGGTTTGTCCGTATTGATTGTATCCCATATAAATGCCGATACCGGCGACAATTCCTCCGAGGATGGAGAAAATAGAAAATCCCGGAACGAAAAAAAATTCCACGAAAATGAAAATGATACCGACGGCAATTATTACAAGGATCAGGACTAATGACATATACTGGTTTTCGCTGCTAAATTAAACAAAAAGAATGCGCCGGAAGCCATCACCTTACAGGAAGAAATGTAGTGGTATAGGTATAATCGCGTGGCGTATATTTCCATTCTTCCGCTTTTTCATCCCAGTAAGAGAATCGTACATTTTTTAGCGTTACGGTATACGTTGCATTTTCTATTGAATTCCAGGAAGTTGGAACAATGATAACGGGTTTTAACACACCGGTTACAAATGCAGA
>CAYTFT010000254.1:0-4528 GCA_964437155.1 uncultured Chitinophagales bacterium
CTTACTGAGGACGTCATTGAGTTCGGCTTCACCGGCTGCGGGATTTACAAACAGTAGATTTTCTCTGATACTTCCTGCAAACAACTGGGTATCCTGGGTAACGAATCCGAGTTGATTGCGCAGGTCGTTGAAGTCAACGGAATTCTCATCAATCCCGTTATATAGAATTTTCCCTTCCTGTGGCCTGTATAAACCTACAAGCAGTTTCATCAATGTACTTTTTCCGGAACCGGATGGCCCCACAAATGCGATGGTCTCCCCTCTTTTTACATTAAAACTGATTCCGTCGATCGCATGATTCATAGCAGTTTTATGTTTGAATTTTACACGATCGAATTGCAATGTTTTTATATCGCCAAGATGCTGCGGGTTCTCCGGTTGAGGCTCCGGTTTTTTTTGCATCAGCAGTGTGAAATTATTGAGAGATGCCTCTGCTTCGCGGTATGAAAGAATAATATTCCCAATGTCCTGTAATGGTCCGAATACAAAAAAAGAAAATACCTGCATCGTCACCAGTTGCCCTGCATCCATCACATGCCTGAAGATCAGCCACATCAGAATATATAAAATGATCTGGCGCAGGGTATTCACAAATGTTCCCTGGATAAAACTGATACTGCGGATGCGTTTCACCTTGGTAAGTTCGAGCCCGAGAATTTTATAGGTATTTCTGTTGAGTCGTTCCACTTCCTGATGCGTGAGGCCGAGACTTTTTACCAGTTCTATATTCCGCAACGATTCTGTGGTTGCGCCGGCAAGTGCAGTCGTTTTTCCTACAATATTTTTCTGAATGATCTTTACCTGTTTGCTGAGAATATTGGAAATGACCGTTAGTAAAATGATGCCGACAAAATACACTGCGGGAATATACCAGTGGATATATAAGGCGGCATATACAAAAACGAAAACAATGCCTACCAGTATGCCAAGCAGAACATTTATGAACATATTCATGAACCGCTCTACATCTGTCCGCACTTTTGTCAAAATGGAAAGTGTTTCACCGCTTCGCTGGTCTTCAAAATCCTGATATGGTAACTTCATTGCGTGCTGTAAACCGTCGGTAAAAACCCGCGCACCGAATTTCTGAATGATCACATTGAGAAAATAATCCTGAAAATTCTTTGCGATACGGCTCACCATTGCAACGGATACGGAACATAGCAGCAGAAATAAAACACCGGGATCCCGAAAGGAAAATGCATTAAAAAAATGCGCCCTGGTATATGCAGCACTGTCGCGGGCATAATCATTTGCAAGGTTAACGAGCCGTCCGAGAATGATCGGGTCGATCAGCGAAAATCCGGTATTTATTGCAGCAAGCAATAACACCAGCGTTACAAGCCACCGATGCGGCCGGAGATATTTCATCAAAATCTTCATAGTGTGGAAGCCTGTATGCCTCAACCCAAAAGTAGGGTCATGCGTTCGGAAAAAGAAATTTTATCCTGTGGATCAGGCTTGTCTGCTTGCTGTGTCCTGAATAAATGCTTTACGGAAATAGACACACCACATAATAATGGTAAACTCCTCCACCATATAACTCGTAAGCTGGCTCCAGTCCTGATACACGAAATCACCGGTGAGCATTCTGATATACATCACTAGGAATAATATACAGGAAAGCCATCCGGAAATTTTTACCCATAATGGAAATACCGGATAAAAATTGATCAGAAAAATTGCGGGGATAAAAATGATGGCTCCGGTGGCAAATATGCGTTCGTCTATGGTATCCATAATCAGCGAAGCAAAAAATACACTGTGCACAATGCCTAAAATGATAAAGCCCGCTGAAGGAATATGCCAGTCCTGTTTCGAAAGTAAGGCTCCTGCCAGCACAGCTCCGCAAATTGCTCCGGTATTGCCGATTTGCCAGCTGATCATCTGCCCCGTGCTTTTTGGTTCAAATACCATCCCGCCGAAAATTCCTCCTAAGAGATATAAGGAAAATCCGCAGATAATAAACCAGGGCATAAACCGCTCGGCATGTACTTGCTTTTTGTTGTGTTCCATGGTAATAAAGATATTTTAAATGGCTGTCAGAAATTATTTTTCAATGTAATTCGATAATGTCTACTTCAGGAATATTATGCATGATAAGTTGAATATGTTTTGCATGCGCCTTCGCACGAAATTCCTGAAATATCTCTAAAACATCTCTGTCGATATATACACTGTCGGTGCCATTTATTTCCACAACAGCATAACCGGGTAACGCATCCAGCATTTCTGCAATTCTTTTTTTATTCATAAAACTCACATTGAGTGCCAGGTCAATTATAAAATGCCGGATATGCCCATCTGTTTTTTCATTGATTGTGTATCCTGCACGATAGGTATGTTTGATCAGGAAAAAGATCGCATAAATTACGCCTATCAATACGCCGGTAAGGAGGTTGGAAAATAAAATGGAGATTACCGTTACGATAAAAGGTAAGAACTGTTCTCTCCCCTGCCGGTAAATGGCAAGAATCATTTGTGGTTTTAATAAATTATACCCGGTGCGGATGAGTAAAACGGCAAGCACACAATATGGAATTTTATTCAGAAAGGTTATTGCGAATAACACGGCAAGCAACAACCAGAATCCATGCAATACAGCTGATACTTTTGAACGTGCGCCGGCTTCTGCATTGGCAGAACTTCGCACGATCACAGCAGTGATGGGTATGCCGCCCAACAAGCCGCTGATAATATTTCCTGTGCCTTGTGCCACCAGTTCTCTGTTTTGCGGTGTTATACGGTTAAGCGGATCGATCTTATCTATCGCAGCAATACTTAATAATGTTTCCATTGACGCGATAAAACAAATGATCACACCATTCTCCCAAATTTGTGCATCCGAAAATAATGCGGAGAATGCCGGTAATTGTACATTGCTGAAAATGTTTTCGGGTATTTGCACGAACTGACGATCGTTTAATTGTAAGGAAGGAATATACCGGTTAAATAAAAATGCCGTGATAATTCCATAAAGCACGACAATAAAGGAAGTCGGGATATACGTGAGTCTGGCCGCGAGATATTTTTTCCACAGAATTAAAATTCCAAGCGCTGATATGGCAATAATAATTGCACCTGCTGAGGAATGTGCCATTAAACTGCCCGTATGCTGATATCCGTGTCTGAACGTAAAAACATTGAATAATTCATTTGTCCAGAAGTCAGGCTGATCATATCCGATAAATAAAGGTATTTGTTTTGAAATAAGAATAAATCCTATCGCAGCAAGCATACCCTTGATCACTGCCGACGGAATAAATTGAGTGAAACCACCCAGTTTAAAAACACCCAGCAAGATCTGCAAAATTCCTGCTATCACTATGGAAATAAAAAATATATCCAGCGCTCCTGCATGCAAAATGGCAGCGGCACATATACTTGTTAATCCTGCTGCCGGACCGCTTACACTTAAAGGTGATTTACTGATGATGGGAATTACGATGCCCCCGACAATTCCGGCGATCAATCCCGAATATATGGGTGCATTACTTGCCAGTGAGATCCCCAGACATAACGGAAGTGCTACAAAAAAAACTGTTATACTGGCTTTAAGATCATGTTTGAGAAAGGCTTTTGCATAAACCCTGACCTTTGTTTTCATTTGTCACAAAGGTCGGCATTGATTTTCAGGCATGTATGTAAATTAATAACCATCCGGATGTTCATTTTGTTTTTTCCGGAAAATGCTGTGTATCCAGGAAGAATACTTATTCCACGGCTCCCGAAGCTGCCCACTGCACAATCGTATTGATAAGCGCATCATCCAGTTTGGGTGCTTTTTTCGGCATGGGATCAACGCCGTCAAGATGCTGAATGGCCGGGATCAGTTTCCCGTTCAGGGCCTGGTCTTTCACCAATGCATAGGTGGTTAAATTGATACCGGCAGCGGGATGGTCGGCACCGTGACAGGTGTTTGCACAATTCTCATTAATAATAGATCGAACATCCTTACTGTAACTCAAAGCTGAGGTGGCTGTGGTTTTACTCGAGGTGCACGCGTACAGCATAAAAGAAAACAAAAAGAGCATGGATAATGCTTGCAACTTATGTGTCATGACATCTTATTTCGGGTAAAGATATACATTATTAAAAATTATGGAAATCAGGGTTCAGGAGGCTGAAACCTCAGCAGTAACTGTTGAACCGGGGGAAGATTTAATCTCGGGCTGCACCATTTTATGGATCTTATACATCATAAGAACAGTAACCACCATTGCTCCAATGACCACAAAACCGAGAATATTATAATTATCGAGATGCCCTGAATCTTCCTGTACCACAATAAGTCCGGCTGCAAAAGATGCGATCCCTCCCGCAAATTGGGAGATAGAAGCATTGATACCCATATAAGCGCCTCTGTCGGCGGGTTCCGGTACACCCGACATAAGTGCGGAGGCAGATATCATCCGTGAAGTGATCCCGATAAACAGAATTACGTTAACCAGAATAACCATCCAGAGCGGCGTTGCGGCCAGATTGCAATAGATCAGCACCATTATGGTTGTGATGATTGATCCGCCAA
>CAYTFT010000255.1:0-4498 GCA_964437155.1 uncultured Chitinophagales bacterium
GCGCGCAATGAAGATTTTACCCAGGTGCAGGGATTTGATGTGGGTGCAGATGATTATATCACAAAACCCATTAAACCACGGTTATTGGTAAGCAGGATAAAAGCCTTGCTGCGCAGGACGGTCGCCGCAGAGAGCAATCAGCAATTAATGGTGTATGGTGATCTCGTGATTGATGAGGAAAAGTTCATGGTATTTGTAAAAGGGGAACCCGTGGCGTTGGCAAAAAAAGAGTTTGAACTTGTTCAGCTGCTTGCATCCAAACCGGGAAAAGTTTTTACCCGGCACGAGATCTTCAGCAGAATCTGGGGAATGGATGTAATTGTGGGGGACCGCACCATTGATGTGCATATCAGAAAGATACGGGAGAAAATAGGAGAGGATTATATTAAAACGATTAAAGGGATCGGATATAAATTTGAACAGGTATGAAAAATGCCTCTCCGAGCAGGATCGTTTTTTTTTCCTCGCTCATCATTTTTTTTATTCTGATTGCGCTGGAGGCGGGAGGATATTTTATTTCCGCATTGCGGCATCCGTGGTTTAACCTTATTGGCATTCCGCTGCTGACTGCCATTTCAATTTTTATTGTTTTCTATTTCGCGGTTGAGAAATTCATTTACCGCAGGATCAAACTGATCTATAAAAATATTCATGAAATAAAATCCACCAAAACGATCGCGTACGAAAAAATGAAGATGTCGTCGGATGTGATCTCAGAAGTAAATCACGAAGTAATTGAATGGGCAAAAGAAAGGAATTCGGAGATCGACCTGCTGCTCAGGCAGGAACAATACAGAAAAGAATTTCTCGGCAACGTATCCCATGAATTAAAAACGCCGATGATGAGTATCCAGGGATATCTCGAAACGCTTGCCGACGGTGGCATTGATGAACCTTCCATCAATCATGTGTATGTAGAAAAGGCATTGAAAAACGTGGACAGGATGATCATGATCATTGAGGACCTCGTAAATATTTCGATGTTGGAAAGCGGGGATCTGGAAATGAAAAAACAGAAATTCGACATTTGTGAACTCACGAAGGAAGTGTATGATGCGCTGGAAATGCAGGCTGCTCCGTTGCATGTAAAATTGGGATTTAAAGAAGGCTGTGACCGTCCGACAATGGTGTTCGGCGATGAGAAACTTATTCGGGAAGTATTGGTGAATCTTATCACAAACGGAATTAAATACGGAAAACAAAACGGTGAGGTCAATGCGGGATTTTATACGATGGGTGATCATGTGCTTATTGAAATATCTGACAATGGTATCGGTATTTCAAAAGAAAACCTGGGTCGTGTATTCGAACGTTTTTTCCGCACCGAAAAAAGCCGATCGCGCGATATGGGCGGTACCGGCCTCGGGTTGGCAATCGTTAAACATATTATGGAAGCACACGGGGAGAGTGTGAGTGTAAGAAGTACGGAAGGAGAAGGGTCCACTTTTGGATTTACCCTGCCGCGATCCAGATAATTATTCGGGTTTTTTAAATTGCAGCGATGCGGAATTCACGCAAAACCGTAATCCGGTTTCAGTAGGGCCGTCATCAAAAACATGACCGAGATGTCCGCCGCAATTACTACATAAAATTTCCGTGCGTTTCATCCCAAACGTACTATCTGTTTCGTAGTCAATCACACCTTTTTCTTTTTCTCTGTCGAAAGCGGGCCAACCGCAACCGGAATCAAATTTTGAATCGGAAGTAAATAATTCCTGCCCGCAACCAGCACAAACATATTTTCCATTACCAAAAAAATGATCGTATTCGCCGGTGAAAGGCCTTTCTGTTCCTTTATTGCGCAAAATACGATATTGCTCGGGCGTTAGTAATTGTTGCCATTCCGCTGCGGTGCGTTCCACTTTATATTTTTTATCTTTTGACGACATGGGTGGTTTTATTTAAAATGTATTTAATCCGTTGCGCAGTTATACGGTCCTGTAAAACGCATCTCAAATTATTATTTCCCGTTTTCCACTTCTATCTGATGCTGCAGAATATCCATTATCTGATCAACACCTATTTTTTTTCCAATGATCTTTTTATCTCTGTCGAGGATATAGATCATGGGCGTCTGATCAACATTATATTTAACCTGGAAATTCTCTTTCCCCTTCGCACTGTAAACATTCACCCACGGATATTTATGATCATGCAGCCAGGCTTTCCATTTATCGGGTTCTTCTTCCGAATACACTGCATATACTTCCGCATCCAGTTTCTGTAATTCGGGATATAATTTCTCAATTTTCGGCATTTCCTTTTTGCAATGCCCGCAGTCGGGTGTCCAGAAAATAATAACGGTAAATCTTTTATTTATTGCATACAGCGGAATATCATGTCCGGAAGAATCCTGTAAGGTAAGGAACGGCGCCTGCTTCCCGATCAGCGTCGGCCTGACTCTTTCCGCCTGCGCCTGAATTCTGTATAGTCCCACATCATCGAGCCAGAAAGCTTTTCCGGTCGCATAATACGTATCCACAATATGCACATAAACAGCATCAAATCCCATTATTTTAGAAGTGGCGTATTCATTCAGCAGCATCACCGTAATAAACTGGAAGGTATATTTATTCACCATGGATTTGCTGATGATGAAATCAACTGCCGCATCTAAGGAATCAGGTGTTTTAGGAACATAATCCCGGATATATTTCTTTATGCGCGTATCATACATATTGGTACGCAACAAACGTTCATCATTAAAATTAATGTTATCAAAATAATGATTGCGAATATACCGTATAGCAAAAGTGGAGTCTTTCGTCCCATCCGGATTTAAAGGTGCATCAGGTATTTTAATATCGGTAACACATTTCAGGAATTCGGTATAGAACAGATCAGGATGATCCTGCATAATCTTTTGCCGTTCTTCTTCCACTGCTTTATTGAGCCCCTTCATTTCTTCTTTCAATTGTTTGCCTTCAGCAGATGTATCACCGGCAGCTTTTAATTTTTCTTTCAGGCTGTTCATTTCATTCCGTTTTTCGTTTATGAAATTGAGGTCCTCATAAAATATTTTATTCTCCTCCGAACCGGTGATCTTCATATGCTTTACAAAATCAGCTGTGTCGGTTTCCATTGCAAAGGCAGGCTCTTTGCCGCTCACCACAAATTCGAAGAATTTATTTTTCAGCGAAGGCATCACCACCAGATAAATGCCGCCGATGAGCGTATCCTTTGATGCAAAAACGGCTTCCCCTTTGTTGTTGATCCGAACGGTATCAATAACATATTGCTGGTCCCCGTAATGATGCGCCAGCAAAAGTGTTGTGTCAGAGACGCCCCTGATCTTTACTTTGAAATTATACCCTGCCAGTGTCTGTGCACCGGCTGCAGAAGCAATAAACAGAAAAAGAAGGACGTAAAAAAATCTTTTCATAATGATTACCCGTATTGAATACTTCAATGGTGATTCCGGAAGTAAAACAAAGCCTCCGACACTACAAAAATACTGCCGCAGATCAATATCAGATCATCCGGTTCGGCCGCCCTTTTCGCAGCTTCGATCGCATGCTGCACGGTGGGGAAGGCATTCCCGTAGCGTCCTGATTTAGCAGCCTCTGACCGCAAAATTTCAGCATCGAGCCCGCGGGGTATATCGGGTTTTGAAAAATAAAAAACAGCATCCTTCGGATATTCGGGAAGGGCCTTTGAAAGATCTTTATCATTTACACTTCCGGTAACGATATGCAGCTTAGCATGCGGCGTTACCTGCACCTGCTCAAACAAAACATGCAATCCACCGGCGTTATGGGCGCAATCACAGATGATGTGCGGAGCAGTCTTCAATATCTGCCATCTGCCTGCAAAACCTGTATTGCGGCGGGTATTTTCCAGACCGGCATACACGGCATCATCCGATATTTCAAATCGTGCTGCACGCAATACCTCAATCGTCTGGATCACGGTCCTAATATTTTTTATCTGGTAGGTTCCTGTGAGATCGCTCATTAATTCAGGATACATAAGATGCCCGAGATAGGAAACATTCAGTTCCATCCTGTCATATTTCTGCTCCAGCAATTCTGCAGATACATTTTCCCAGGCCGGATAAACAGCTGCATTGTTCATACGTGCCATCTGTTCAAAGACCGGAAATGTTTCCGGATGATATTCGCCGATAACAACAGGCACATTTTCCTTGATAATGCCGGCTTTTTCTCCGGCAATTTCTTTCAGTGTATTTCCCAGCATGGCCATATGATCGAAGCTGATATTCGTTATGACCGAGACAGCGGGCGTGATAATATTTGTTGAATCCAGGCGTCCGCCGAGGCCTGTTTCAATAATGGCAATATCCACATCCGATTCCGCAAAAAAGGAAAACGCCATCGCCACGGTGATCTCAAAAAAGGATGGCGAAATTTCTGTTATCAGCGGCTTCACCTGTTCTGTAAAACGGATAACAAATTCCTCGGGGCACATGTTTCCGTTTAAACGGATACGTTCCCTGAAATCGAGAAGGTGAGGAGAGGTGTATAATCCTGTATTGAAT
>CAYTFT010000256.1:0-4463 GCA_964437155.1 uncultured Chitinophagales bacterium
AGCTTCAGGTCGTAAAATCTGCGCACAACTTTTGCACCCACCTGCTGATTCAAGGCAAGCATCACATGCCACTCCACATTGGCAATCATATAATTCTTTCTTCCATTTGCCATTCTGAACATTAGTGCCCTTCCGTTTTTATAGGGAGCAATCAGGGCATTATCGCTGTGAACAATGCGTGCAGTCGGACTCGAAAACCGTCCATAGATTAAACCGGTAGAAACTGCAAAAATCAGCAAGCCGAAAACTGCCTCGAATGTACCGACAAATGTGATAACCGGCAGTGTTGATGTCAATCCGAATCCCGAGGTGGTGAAACTCTGTAAGCTGAAAAGATAGGTTTTATAAAATGACTGTGCAATGCTCTCATCAGGAAGACCGGTGATAAAACGCGCACCGCAGAAAAGATAAATAGTGGCAAATAAAAGATTAAACAAAATGATGAAACCTGCCAGCACAGACAGGAACCGCCACCATTTCATCCGGATGAGATCGAGATACATATCTGTTACGAATGTACCTGGAGTACCTACATTTTCAATGTTGAATGTGCCATCGGTGTTCATCATACGGCGGCCCTGGAGCGGATCCGCCTGACTCATACCGGCATCCTTAACATCTCCTGTAATAAACTTATTTCTATATCCGACGATGGGCATAGAACAAATGTAAATAAATATACGACACAATAAATTATTCACGAAATTAGCCCGATGAAAACCGAACGTGAACTGCAACGTATTGAAGCTTTCAGTGATGGCGTATTTGCTATTGCTGCTACATTGCTCATTCTTGAAATAAAAGTGCCCCATCTTAATGACCTGAACGAACAAGGCGGACTCTGGACCGGACTCAAAAACCAATGGCCTTCTCTTCTCGCATTTACAATAAGCTTTGGCACTATCCTCGTCATGTGGGCAAATCACCATCAGGCAATGGCTCTCGTCCAGAAAGTTTCAAAACCATTTCTTTTCGGTAACGGATTTTTATTGCTGACCGTAACATTTATTCCATTCCCAACGGCAGTACTTGCAGAATATATTGATTCACCACAGGCAAATGTTGCTGTTATGTTTTACAGTGCCTCCTATCTGTTCGGCAACCTTGGATTTAATGTTTGGTGGCAAACGATGCTGCGTCCCGTCTATTTATTAAACCCTGAGATATCAGAAGATCGTGTGAAAAAACTGACAATACAAACGATTAGTGGTGCAATTGTTTATCTTTTCACAACGGTACTTGCATACTGGTTTCCGGTTGTTTCACTTATCATCATTTTCGCACTTTTTATTTTATGGGTCGGAATGTCAATGGGACAAAAAGATGAATAAACGAATTTTAAATCACATGTAAAGCGAAATAAACTACACTATGGAACGACATAATCTTATTCAGAAACTCAGAACACATTTGCAGACAGCTATTGAAATTGAACATGCAACTTTACCTCCTTACCTCACAGCCTACTGGTCCATTCATGGCAATAGTTTAATTGCAGAAACAGCATCTGCAATGATATTGAGTGTGATAAGGGAAGAAATGCTGCACATGGGAATGGCTTGTAATATTTTAAATGCCGTAGGCGGGAAACCGGTAATTAACCATCAAGGATTTATTCCCGAGTATCCGGGTTATCTGCCGGGACATTCGCATACCATCAATGCATTCAAGGTGCACCTCGAACCCTGCAGTGCATCATCCATACGCACCTTTATGCTCATCGAGTTACCGGAAAAAGCAGTCGGCGAAACTGTTCAGAAAGAAAAATGGGCAACCATCGGACAATTTTATGAAATGATTATCCGGATGATACAGGATCCTTTGCTCACCGATGCTGATTTTAATCACGGCGGGCAGATTGATAACAGCGCAAATCCCGCAAAGGGAATTTTATTTACCGTGCATAATAAAAAAGATGCTTTAAATGCAATTAAAGAAATTCTGGATCAGGGTGAGGGCCATTCAGCACACAGCCATTATGATAAGGATCATGAACTTACACATTACTGGAAATTTAATGAGATATTTCAATTAATTAAAAAAGGCGAATGGGAAATCGAAAAAGATGTGTACCCGGTTGCCTCCGATCCCGATGTCGCTGATTTTTCTCCGGAAGCCATTCAGCTCAATCATATTTTTAACAGTAATTACAGCGCATTGCTCGATGCATTGCATAACACCTATAACAATACCGAAGATGTTGACGATTCAATAAGGCTGATGCTCGCATTGGAACCCCTTGCCAAAAAACTGATGCAGATACCGCTCATGCATAAACCGGGAAATGCCTGCCCCACATTCCGGTATGTTGAGGCCGATGCAAGAATATTCAGTTGATGGATTTTAATGCTGCAGGGAAATAAACTGAAGCAATATTTTCAGCATTATTGATTGCCGTTATTTCTTTCTGAACCGGATATCCTTTTCCACATTTTTATTATCTGCAATGCCGGGTACAGAAATCTGTATAAAGCTGGATTTTCACCGAAAGAAATTGTGCATTTTACCTGTTCAAATTCTTTACATAAATGCCAAATCCTCCCGCCCGTTGCTTAAATTTGCGATCCGTTCAACAAAATATCAATGGAAAAAAAACCACAAAATAAGATCACGATCACAACTGCCGACGGCCAACCGTTCAAGGTGCCGGTGGAAGGATCGCTGGGTCTCCTCGCACTGGGATATAAAGGACTCATCGCATGGAGGCAGGTGCGCAGGCAATTTCAGAAACTGAAAGAGGCAAAAAAAGCGGGCGAGGGCCCCACACAGGAACCTGCCGAAAATGCCTGATAATGCAGCCTGTTCAATCATTAAATGTATTGTAAGAAGTAAATCAGACAATGGGAAAAAGAATAGCCAAGAAGGTTTTATTGATCGGCTGGGATGCCGCCGACTGGAAAATAATCAGCCCGCTCATGGATGCGGGCCATATGCCGACACTCGAGAAACTGGTGAACGGCGGCGTAATGGGAAATTTCGCAACGCTGGATCCGCCGTTATCGCCGACACTCTGGACATCTATCGCAACAGGCAAACGTCCGTATAAACATGGTATCATCGGATTTACCGAACCCGATCCCTCGGGAAAAGGAATCCGCCCGGTCTATATCACCTCCAGAAAGGTTAAAGCAATGTGGAACATATTCAATCAGCATGGTATGAAAAGCCATGTGATCGGATGGTGGCCGTCACATCCTGCTGAACCGATCAACGGAACCATGATCTCCAACCTGTATCAGCGCGCAACAAAGCCGGTGAATGAACCCTGGCCCATGCTCGATGGTACTGTCCATCCTGCCGAAAAAGCTGAATTCTATAAAAAGATCAGGATCCATCCGGGAGAACTCACACCCGCTCATATCCTCCCCTTCATCCCTGATGCACAAAAGATCGATCAGGAAAAGGATAAAAGGCTTGGCGCACTCACCAAGATCATTGCTGATTGTTCAACTATTCACAATGCTGCCACCTATATTCTTGAAAATGAGGAATGGGATTTTGTTGGCGTATATTATGATGCGATCGACCACTTTTGTCACGCATTCATGAAGTTTCATCCGCCACAAATGCCTATGGTACCGGATGATCTTTTTAACCTGTATAAAGATGTCGTTATCAGCGGTTATAAATATCACGATATGATGCTCGAACGCCTGTTGCAACTGGCAGGACCCGATGTAACCGTGATGCTGATCTCCGACCACGGTTTCCATCCCGACCACCTGCGGCCGATCGAATTACCGAAAGAACCTGCTGCTCCTGCACTGGAACACAGCCCTTACGGCATCTTTGTGCTGAATGGCCCGGGCATTAAAAAAGATGAACGCATTTACGGCGCTTCCATTCTGGATGTAACACCTACTATCCTCACACTATTCGGATTTCCGGTTGGTGCCGACATGGATGGAAATGTACTTGTGAATGTTTTTGAGGAACCGATAATTCCGGATAAAATTGATTCATGGGAAGATATCCCCGGCAACACCGGCGAACATCCAAAAGATAAACAGGAAGATCCATATGCCGCACATGAAGCAATGGAACAACTGATCGAACTCGGATATATTGAACGCCCGGATGAAAATATTGAAAAGGCGATAAAGAATACCGTCAATGAGAATAATTATTATCTCGCACGGTCCTATATGCACGGACGGAAATATCAGGAAGCGATCGAGATACTTGAAAAATTATTTGAAGAAAATCCAAATACGAACAGGTTCGGCATGCGTCTCGCCCACGCATACCAGTCGCTGAATAAAGTAGCCGAATGCCGCGGTGTAATGGCAAAAATTAAAAAGGCTAACAACGGCAAAGAATCCGTAAGTATGCGCATTATGGAAGGCAACCTGCTGCTCGTGGAAAATAAACCGCAGGAAGCAATGGAATTATTTGAGCAGATCGAGAAAGAAGCGCACAATATTGCCCGCGTAAATATGCAGCTTGGCCGTTGTTATCTTGCT
>CAYTFT010000257.1:0-4425 GCA_964437155.1 uncultured Chitinophagales bacterium
TCTGTTACTGTTTCGATGATATTATCCGTTGCAATAGCAATATGTTGTACGCCGGCGCCTTTATAGAATTCAATATATTCTTCAATTTGTGATTTCTTTTTTCCCGCAGCCGGTTCATTGATCGGAAATTTTACATAACCGTTTCCGTTGCTCACCACTTTACTCATGAGCGCGGAATATTCGGTGGAAATATCACTGTCGTCGAACGTAATCAGCAGTTTGAATCCCATCACATCCTCATAAAATTTCACCCATTCATTCATTTTTCCGAGTTCCACATTTCCAACGCAATGGTCAACGTATTTTAATCCTGCCGGCCGCACAGCCATGCCTGATTTTTTCGGTTTGTATCCGGGAAGAAATACACCCGTATAATTTTTGCGCTCAATGAATTTATGAATGGTTTCTCCGTATGTCTGAATCGCAGAAATGATCACTTCTCCAAATTCATCTTTCAGCACGGTTGGAGCGATAACACCTTTTGCACCGCGGCTTGTTGTTTCTGCATAGCTTTTTCTCGCATCATCGACCCATAAAGCCAGCACTTTTACGCCGTCGCCATGTGTCCGCACATGTTCGCTGATCTCACTTGCAGGGTCGAATGAAGTGGTCAGCACGATCCTGATCTTTCCCTGCTGCAAAACATAGCTGGCCCTGTCGCGCACACCCGTTTCAAGGCCGGCATACGCCACCAGTTCATAGCCCCACGCCGACTGATAATAATACGCCGACTGTTTTGCATTCCCGACATAGAATTCAATATGATCGGTGCCGTTGAGGGGGAGAAAATCCTGCTCCTGAGATAAATTCGCCTGAACTTTTAGAGTATCCATAAATTGTTGTTTTGATCAGATGTGCAAATGTGAAAATGTGCTAATGTACAATTGAGATAAGCTGTAACTATTCGCAAATTATTACAGATGCACCACGTATTTTGTTTAATAATTTATTATTGTTTTGATGTTGAAATTATTTTGCCAATTATTTTTATTATAATTGAATTCTGATGCAACATATTATCGCAGTCCGGATAGTATGTCGAGTGTTTACATAATTTGAGCCAGTAATATGTTTCATCAGCTTCTTTCGCTGCAATTTTCATCTTATGAATAAAATCTGATTTGCTTTCAGCATTTTGAGCTTCACTTACGTTAGCGCCAATTGACGTGCCTGAACGAAATAATTGTCTTGAAAGGTTCAACTTTCCTTTAGAATCCAGCAATTCAATAAATTCAATTATCATCAGCGAAAATTCAAAAGTCAGTTTTACAATTACATTTTTCTTTAAATCTTTCCATCAGGGTTAAACAATTTTAAAGGGATTAAACATTTAATTAGGCAGAAAATGCACATTTTCACATTTGCACATTTGCACATTTGCACATTTGCACATTTGCACATTTTCACATTGCTTACTCCAGCCAGCTCAAATAATACTCCTTATCCTCAATTTCCAGTGCCTCCTCGGTCAGTTGCAAGGGCCTGAACGGGTCGATCATGACGGCGAGCTCACGGGTCTCTGCCTTACCGATGGAGCCCTCGTAAGTGCCGGGATGCGGACCATGCGGGATTCCTCCGGGATGCAGTGTGATCATGCCGCGTTCCACGCTTTTCCGGCTCATAAAATCGCCGTCGACATAATATAAAATTTCATCACTGTCGATATTGCTGTGATTATACGGTGCAGGGATCGCAAGCGGATGATAATCAAACATCCTCGGGACAAAACTGCATACCACGAAATTGCGTGCTTCAAAAGTCTGATGCACCGGAGGCGGTTGATGCACCCGCCCGGTTATCGGTTCGAAATTATGAATGGAAAATGCCCACGGATACACATAACCATCCCAGCCGATGAGGTCAAACGGGTGATTCGCATAATGGTAGGGATACATGATCCCCTGTTTTTTTATTTTAAAGAAGAAATCACCCTGTTCATCATACGTCTTCAAATCAACGGGTGTTTTTATATCCCGCTCACAGAATGGTGAATGCTCCATTAATTGTCCCACTCTGTTCATATACCGCTTCGGAAATTCAATGGGGGAAAATGATTCAACGATCAGTAATCGGTTGTTTTCCGAATTAAAATGAATCTGATACAATGTACCCCGGGGAACAATAACATAATCGCCATATTCAAATGGGATCTCACCGTACATCGAAAACAATGTACCGGAACCTTCATGGCAGAATATCATTTCATCGGCATCCACATTTTTATAAAAATAATCCGACATGCTTTTGCGCGGGGCAGCAAGAGAAATATGCAGATCGCTGTTCACCAGCACCGGTTTTCTGCTTTCCAGGTAATCATCGGCGGGTTGTATTTTGAATCCTTTCAGGCTGCGGTGTTTCAACTGTCGTGAAAGCACAACTTTCGGCTCAACGCTGTATGCCTCACCTACCTGTCTGATCTTCGTTGGCGGATATAAATGATAGAGTAATGAATACGTATTTGAAAAGCCCTCTGTTGAGAATAATTCCTCGTGATAGAGCGACCCGTCCGGTTTCCGGAACTGGGTATGGCGCTTTTCCGGGATGTTCCCGAGTTTATGGTAAAACGGCATGCCTGATTCTTTGAGTGTCCTGCCACAAATTTACAAAAAGATCAGGCGCAGGGGGTGACTTTTGTCAATGGTATACGTCTGCCAGGAAGCTCGGTTGTGAATTTATAATAAAGGATAGAAACTTGTTGCGGGATTTTGCTATCTTGCGAAAACATGAAATGCAGAATTTTCGTATTGATTTCCATTTTTGCTTCGGTTCGCCTTTTTGGCCAGGAGACATTTGTGAAGCTATATCCGTATGGCGAATCCAGTAATTTTAACATAATACAGCAAACCTCCAATGGAAAACTTTTTTTGGCGGGCCGTTATTCGGAGTATGACACAACTACCCTGCTTTATATGCAAACCGACCTGACCGGCACCATCGAATGGCTGCATACTATAAAAAATGTATCCTCTCCAAAATATTTTCACGAGGATGCCGACGGGAATTATAGTTTGCAATATACCTATTTAACCGGCGGCAGGTATTACAGCAATGTACTTAAATTGAATCCCGAAGGCGATTCACTGGGTTCTGTGTTGTATACCTACCCGATGCTAAGTTCGTATTATCAGACTGCCTGGCTGCCGGACGATTCTTATATTACGATATGGCGTGTTACTCCGCCACCGATGGGATATGAATTTTATTGTCTGACGAAAACAAATAACCTGGGAGTCATTACGTTAGCGGATACTTTAGAGCAATATGATCCGCTACATACAAGTTTTGTCAATATCGTTAATTCGGGTGATTTTTTATATGCCGCAAGATACAATGATTATCCCTGGGAGGATCATGTTTTTGATATTTTAAAAATGGATGCTGCAAGTGCTGTTATTGACTCAGTTACCATCGATAGTATCTATGGCATGCAAATGTTACCTATGGAGGATGGCTTTGTGATCAGCGGGTATTTTGATGATACAACCGATAACACATTCTATGGCGATGACAGGATTAAAATTGAACGGTATGATGCTGATCTCAATTTGGTCTGGACCATCATGGATACATTGCATCACAAATTATCCTATACGAAATTGGTGGGAACAGATGATTTTGGATTCCTTACCATAACGCAATATTATGTTACGGTTTCAGGATCAGGTGATTTCCTGTCAAAAAAATATAGCGGGGATGGCGCATTGCAGTGGACTTCTGTTATTAATAATGAAGACCGGTTGCGCATGCAAAGTACGACTGAAATGAATGATGGCAGGTTTGCCATGAGCGGTTACTATACACCACTCGGCCCGGCACCCTCTGATGATATCGCAATGCTTATTGTAACGGATACTTTATGTCAACTCAATAGTTCAAGGATCAGTGGAAAGGTATTTTACGACATAGATGAAAATTTATTATTCGACAACACCGATATCGGTATTCCTGAACAAGTTCTGGTCACGGATCCGGGAATGTACTACGGCATTACCGATGCAGAGGGTAATTATTTCATTGATGTATATGCAGATTCTGTTTCCTATCATATCACCACAACAACGCCGGATTATTTTTCTCAAACTTTTCCGGAGTCACCATTTTACCAAATTGTCAATGTTGATACCTGCTGGAATTATGATTCAGTAGATTTTGCAATGGCGATTGAAACCGAGGTACAGGATCTGGTGACAGATTTACATAATAATTTTTTATTACTTGGAAATCCGGTACAATTCGATATCACAGTTTCCAATGACGGTTCTGTTCCTGTGTACGATGCTGAGATCCTTTTCGAGGTTCCTCCAATGCTCACTTTTGATTCAGTGTATCCGCCTTACGATAGTTATTTAGATAATATTATTACATGGACACTGGATACATTCAGTTTGTTTTCGGATGAGGATTTCCATGTATATATGAACGTTC
>CAYTFT010000258.1:0-4412 GCA_964437155.1 uncultured Chitinophagales bacterium
ATTGTTCGGGGACATATAAATTGGCGTGCGGCATATGTATTCCCCACGCAAGAAAAAATGGTTTGTTGCAAAAATCCGATGGGTTGGCACTGTAATCATTAATAAATGCGATCGCACTGTCTGCACTCTTCCAGTCAGCCATATGTGACGTAAGTGAACTGTCAATCGCGCACCATTTAAAATCTTCCAGCCCCTCCGGATTATCCTTTGCGTAAATACCGATATCATTTGTATTATCATCAGAAAATGCCATGTTCCACGAAAACGCGCGGGAGCATGGATCCGGATTTAAAGAATCAAAATCGCTTGGCGGACAATGAAATACTTTGTTCATATTATAAGTAAAATAGCCGCCGGAGTCTTTCAGATATTGGGGCAAGGTGACAAGATATTTATCAGGCGGAAAATTCGCCCGGAAATCATCACAACTCAATTGATCATTGTAATATATTTCATGATAATCGGCAGATTTCCCGAGCAACAAAGAAGTGCGCGACGGAGCACACAGTGGTGCATGCGTTGTTGCATTTAAGAATGTAGTGCCCAGTTGCTCCAGTGCATAGAGATTGGGTGTGATAGTTTGCGGCTGACCGCCATATCCCTGCACCCAGTCATTCATGTCGTCGCTGATCATGAAAATGATGTTGGGCTGCTGCGAAAAAATTCTGCCGGATTGCAGCAGAAAAAAAATAATTAAAATGCGTTTTATGGGAATGTTAATTGTCGAGTCGATTAACAAACGGGTCATTATCAATTATTTAAAGAAAATATCAGAGTGCGTCAAAGGTATTAAACCCATTAGTTTTTTTCTATAAATATGCTGATTGAAAAACCAGTTACGATGGTTTCCTTATCCGCCGGTAATTTACCGAACCTGAGATTCGATGAAATTTTCAGGTGATCGGCATTTTAAAATATCGGGATTGCTCCGAAATAAATGCATGCATCTTTGTTTATCATGCAGAGTTTGTCGAATCACCCATCGTTTAATCTCCCGATCACCGGAACCTCTCCTTCATTCCTTTATCCCTGAACATTTTTTTCCTCCGAAACCTTCTTTTTGCCCGAGCAGTGTATAGCTTTACGTTTATAAAGAATCAGGCATGCGCATCGTAACGTATAATTTAAACGGTATTCGCTCGGCACTCAGTAAGGGATGGGCGGAATGGATCAGTGATAATGCATTTGACGTCATTTGTGTGCAGGAATTAAAAGCCGAACCCGGACAACTGGATGTGACTACTTTTGAAAAAATGGGTTATCACCATTACTGGCATCCGGCAGAAAAAAAGGGATATAGCGGCGTTGCCATTTTCTCAAAGCAAAAACCCGATCATGTGGAGATCGGTTGCGGAAATCCTGCCTATGATGCAGAGGGAAGAGTTATTCGTGCCGATTTCGGTGACATCAGCGTTTTTTCCATTTATTTTCCCAGCGGAACAACCGGTGATATCCGGCAACAGGTGAAATATGGATTTCTCGAATATATTTCCGGTTATCTGCATACATTACGGTCTGAACGAAAAAAAATGATTGTCTGCGGTGATTATAACATCGCTAACAAGGATATTGATATCCATGACCCGAAGGGAAATAAAAATTCAAGCGGATTTTTACCCGAAGAAAAAGCCTGGATGGATACATTTTATAATACCGGTTTTACCGACAGCTTCCGGCATTTTAATAAAGAACCGCATCACTATACGTGGTGGAGTTTCCGGTTTAATTCCAGGGCAAAAAACAAAGGCTGGCGTATCGATTATATCGCGGTAACTGATAATCTTGTCCAATCACTGACGGATGCAAGAATTTTACCCGATGCCATGCATAGCGACCATTGCCCGATGGTACTCGAAATGAAATAATGATCAGGGGTAAATTTCTTCACCGTGACAATTTAATTGAATGCAGTATTAATATTATCCGGTGTTACCGGAATTTTT
This sequence comes from uncultured Chitinophagales bacterium, assembly GCA_964437155.1. Classification (GTDB taxonomy): domain Bacteria; phylum Bacteroidota; class Bacteroidia; order Chitinophagales; family BACL12; genus UBA7236. The sequence continues at coordinate 1,944 of CAYTFT010000258.1, forward strand.
CGACTTTAATGCCAATATCGAGAATATTGGGAAGCGGATTCAGCCGCATATCCTGCTCAAGTACAAATGTATATTTACCGATCTTGTTAAATGAAAAGTTGCTTTGCATTAAAACGGAATTAAAACAAATTCCGTCGACACAAATGCCTGTCCATTCGCCGGTTTTTTCTGCGAGTGGAACATTCAGGTCCTTTTCAATCATGCTGCTGTCAGGAAACACGGTCGTCATTTTCACCCAGATATTATTATACTTGAATGCATCGGTATGGCGCACATTAATATACAGGTTATAGGATACGGTTGTATCATTTATAAATACATCAAATGCCTGGGGCTGATCATATTCCCAGCCTGTTTTTGGCAGGGAAACATTCTTATCAAATACACGGGATTGTTCACATCCGCTAAAGATCAAAGCGGAGGAAAGCAGAATAAACAGGAAAAATATCTGTGCTGTTTTGTTCACGATAATTATTTATTTCTGTCTGTATCATTTCCCTTCTGATCTCGTCCCGGGTTTCTGTTTTGCTGGTCCCTGTTCGGATTTTGCCGGTCGCGTTGCGGATTGCGGTTTTGCTGATCGCGGTCGCGGTTCCTGTTCTGCTGATTGCGGTTTTGATTTTTATTTTGCTGCTGGTCGCGTTCGCGTGATTGCTGATTCTGTGATTGCGGACCGCGTTGCTGTTGATGCGGACGGTTTTTATTCTGCTGCTGTTTATTCTTCCGTTTTTGTCCGGCTTTCTCAATCGTGCGCAAACTCACATGTTCAATAACATTCACAAATTCCTCTTCTTTCACCACTGCAGCCAGTTCAACTTTAAATCCTTCGAGATGTTCGGGTTTACCGCCCTGCTGATTCATTAATCGTATTTCACGCACTTTTGTAATGGTGAGCGGATATTGTTTTCCTGCCTCCGCATATTCATACACCATTAATTTTTTAAAGATATCGGTTTTAATGAGCCGCGCATTTCCTGCTTCGGTTTGCAGTATATCCGCATCGCGCGGAAATTCCTGCAATGCATCCATATACGTATCGAGTTCGTAATTTAGACAGCATTTTAATCTACCGCATTGCCCGGATAATTTTGACTGATTGATACTTAAATTCTGATAGCGCGCCGCATTTGTTCCCACCGATTTAAAATCGGTAAGCCATGTTGAACAACATAATTCGCGGCCGCAGCTTCCGAGTCCGCCGATCTTTCCTGCTTCCTGTCTTGCACCGATCTGACGCATCTCGATCTTCACACGGAATTCTTTTGCAAATAATTTTATGAGCTCCCTGAAATCCACACGGTCATCGGCGATATAATAAAATGTGGCCTTGCGTTTATCTCCCTGGTATTCCACTTCGCCGATCTTCATATCCAGGTTCAGCTCGCGTGAAAATTTCCTAGCCTTCAGCATGGTGGCGCCTTCCATTGCGCGCCCTTCCATCATTTTTTGCAGGTCGGCATCATTTGCTTTGCGCAAAATGGGTAAGAACTGCGATTCGGCATTCACTTTTCTTTTTTTCATCTGCAGTTTCACGAGTTCACCGCTGAGCGAGATCCGCCCCACATCAAAACCGCTGTCGGTTTCCACACAAACCATATCGCCGGTCATCAGATCGAGTTTATGTTTGTTTACATAAAATCCCTTTCTGATCCCATTTTTAAAACTCACTTCATGTACATTGAATTGCTGACCCGCCGGAACCGGCAGAAAGCGTAACCAGTCAAACGTATTTAATTTATTGCATCCCCCCGATGCACAATGGCCATTGCTGCCACATCCCACCGGCACTGCACTGCTTCCTCCAACTGAACATCCTGCACAACCCATTTCAATCCTTATTTATATTTCCCATTTTTCGAAAAATGGCTTTTGTATTAATTGTTTATTGTTAAACTGTTTTACAAGGGTGATGGAAACGTAATGGATCAGTATCCTGGCATTCACATTTCTCTCCACAAAGTAAATGCTTTTGTCAAACAGTTCAATGATGATGCCTATCCGCTCCTGCCCGAGCAGTTTCCCGAGGCCCTCAGCCGTTTTTCGCTCCGCTTCCGATAATCGGGATATGGCCCCGGCTCCGGCTTCGATCAGCATCACCTCCCGGAAAAAATGCAGGCAATACCGGAAAAAATTCTTCTGATACTCCCGGCCCATCTTCAAAAACTGGTCGTTCCAGGCATAGAGCCCTTTCACGGAAGGCCTGTAACAGATGCCCATCCATTCGCGCACCATCTGCGTATTCAGGTCCTCATGGGTTTCCACCAGCAACGCGGCTTCATTGAAATTGCCCCCGCTTAAAGCCGCAATTTTTCTGGCCTGGTCTTCTTCCAGTGAAAACTCCCTTTCCAGGGCAGGGATCATTTCCTCATCTGAAAGACGGTTGAATTTCACGATCTGCACCCTCGATAAAATGGTATTGAGAATGCGTTCCTGATCGTTTGCCACCAGCAGAAATACGGTATTATCCGG
>CAYTFT010000259.1:0-4405 GCA_964437155.1 uncultured Chitinophagales bacterium
GAATTTCCCGTCATAAAATATCTGTGTCTTTATTCCGAGTTTATCCATTGTTCCTTTAAAAAAAGTAAGCTGGGCGCTGAGTCCTTTAAAGTCGACTGCTCCCGATGGATTGAGATACATTTTATCTGCAACACTGCCCACATAATAACTATTCTGCGAGACCACTTCGCCGTATGCGACAATAAATTTTCCGGAATTCGACTTAAAATCTTCGAGTGCATCACGTACCTCCTGCAGGGTCGCATAACTGTTCGGGTTTAATCCCAGTTCGAGATAAATCCCTTTTATGTTTTCATCAGATTCTGCATGTTTAATATTCGCAAGAATTGTATTCAATCCGAGCCCGTGATCAGGATCGAAACTTAACAGCCCGAGTCCGGTAGGCAAACCTGTTTGTGTTTGTTCCGCAATCGGATAATTCAGATTCACTTTAAGCACGGAATTCGGCTTGACAGCCACCTTTTCCTTTTCAAAAGAACGGGATATACCGGCCACGATTCCCGCGACAACAAAGAAGATGATCACAACGAATACAAAGAAGGCCAGCAGGGAGGCAAAGAAGGAACGAAAAAACTCTTTCATGACTTTTCTTACTATTTTTTTTAATTATGATTCAGATTGCACTATATTTCGACTGTAAACGTTTCAATTGGAGGCAACTCCTCACACACAACGCCAATGATGACGGAACATATAGCCTACTTATTGTTAGGCACAAATTTAGGGAACCGCACCGAAAATCTTTCGAAGGCTACATCTGCCATCCGGATGTTCCTCGGCCGGGTTGAAGAGCAGTCCCACGTTTACGAGACCGAACCCTGGGGTCGTCCGCATCAGCCAAACTTCTATAATCAGGCAATTAAGATCCATACACCCTGTTCACCGCTGGAAACATTACATCTTATCAAGCAGGTGGAGTTTTTACTGGGACGCGACAGCAGTGATCGCTGGTCGCCGAGGGTGATTGATATTGACATTCTCTTTTTTGATGAGATCGCCATTGAATCCCCGTTGCTTACCATACCGCATCCGCATATTGCCGACCGCAGGTTTACGCTGGAACCACTGAAGGAGATCGCACCTGACCTCCAGCATCCGGCATTGCACAAGACCATCACAGAATTATACCTCGAATGCACCGATCATTTGAAGGTTGCAGCCGTTGATGTCGTTTATCAGTTCTGATTGGTTTCTTGTTTTCTCTCCGTTTTCTTCCTCTCCCATCCTCACTTTTGATGTATTTTTAGCCCATAATCAGGCATGCAGCATAAAATCATAACCATTGAGGGAAATATTGGCTCCGGCAAGACCTCCTTTGCCAAAAAATTTGCCGCCGGCCATAATGCCCGCCTCATCCTTGAAACCTTCGCCGACAATCCGTTTTTGCAGAAATTCTTTGTGAAACAGCAGGATTATGCTTTGGGGATGGAAATGTTCTTCATGGCGGAACGGTACGAACAACTGAAGAATGAATTTACAGATGCAGAATTATTTCAGGACACCTATGTGATCGATTATTTGTTCACGAAATCGTTGTTGTATGCACGCGTGAACCTCGATGATGCAGAATTTGCACTCTATCAGAAGATATTCAATATCCTCAACCCCAAAGTGGCGAAAAGTGATGTGATCGTTTACCTGCATTCCAATCTCGACAGGCTGGTAAATAATATTTATAAACGCGGGAGGGAATTCGAGCTTACGGTTAAAAAAGATTACCTGAAAAAGATCGAGGACGTGTATTTTGCGTATTTCAGACAAAATCCGGAAGAGCGGATCCTGATCTTCGATGTTTCGGAGGCAGATTTTGTCGGAAATGCATCTGATTACCTGAAAATGACGGCACTTATTGAGGAAGACCGGCCGACCGGAATTCACCGATTTAAAATTTAACAATTACCTTCGCAAAAAATAACACATGAAAAAAAGCATATCCATCTTGATTATGTGCTTCCTGATCTCAGTATCGGGACACACCGTAATGGCACAGGAAAGCAAACCGGTAAAACTCAGCGTGAGCTACACATTTAAAGGCATTGTTGAGGGTTACGACCACCAGAACAAAATCGAAGTATATATCGACGGAACACTTGCCGGCACATCTGAAGTGAAAAAAGAGAGCGAGAAAAATTCTGTCACCATTACCACTTCAAAAGGTAAACACGAAGTAAAAGTTATCAATTACGCATTTTATGAAGGCAACTGGGAGGAACATACAATTGCTAACAATTACAGTCAGGATTGTATCTATACCGAAATGATGAACCTCCATAAAAAATCAAATAAGCTGGTGCTCCTGTTTGACATTGACAACGGCACGAAGCGCGTTAAATAAATTGTAATTCAACATTTTTTTAAAGAACCTTCCGGCGTTGACGGGAGGTTTTTTGTTTGCAGAAAGTTTCTTTGAGATATTGAATGGCGCAGGGAACCGGGAGGAATGAGCCCTGAAGCAGAAACCTGCGGTTTCGCTTCAGGGTGAAATGAAAGAGCGGAAATGCGACGGCACATTTCTTCCCCATTCCACATTCCCCTTATCTTCGTAAAAAAATCCTGCATGCGAACCGCCTTCATATTATTTTTCACTTTAATCAGTAATGCTATGGCAACAGCACAAATACTTTCCCTATATCAAAATAACCAGACACCCACTTATGCAGAAGTGATTGCTTATTATAAAGCGATGGACAGTGCGTCGGCATATGTTAAACTCATAGAATACGGCCCTACCGATTGCGGCGAAAATTTGCATCTGCTGGTAATTGATGCAAACGGTGAGTTTGATGTGGCGAAAATAAGAGCGCGGAATAAATCCATTTTATTCATCAACAACGGCATTCATCCCGGCGAGCCGGATGGCATTGATGCATGTCTGCAACTGATCACCGAACTCATAGAGGATCCGGCATTACCGGAACGGTTAAAAAACATGTCGGTGATCATGATCCCGGTGTATAATATTGATGGTGCATTGCACCGGAATTCCACTACCCGTGTAAATCAGAATGGTCCGGAATCATTCGGCTACCGGGGAAACGCGCAGAATTATGATCTCAACCGCGATTTTATTAAATGCGATGCGCTGAATGCACAATCTTTCACCCAGATCTTCCGAACATGGGATCCGGATGTGTTTGTGGACACACATGTAAGCAACGGAGCAGATTATACATATGTAATGACGCTGATCGCAACACAACATTCCAAATTGATGCAGCCCCTGGGAAATTATTTAAAAAATGAAATGACCCCGGATCTATATCATGCAATGGAAAGAGCAGGATTCCCTATGTGCCCGTATGTAAATGAAATTGACCGCATTCCTGATAATGGTATTGAAGGCTTCCTGGATCTGGGAAGATATTCAACCGGGTATACCGCGCTATTCAATACGATCGGATTTATGCCGGAGACACATATGCTGAAACCATATCCGCAACGCGTGGAATCCACGTATGCATTGCTGAAAATATATATGGACTATGTGAATAAAAATGCGGCAGAGATCATGCACATGAGAAATGAAGCGAAATTACAGACACGCAACGCAAAAACATTCGCTATTAACTGGGCAATTGATACTACACAGAAAGAACAGTTTCTATTTAAAGGGTATGCTGCTAAATATAAGCCGAGTGCAGTAAGCGGACTTGACCGTTTATATTACGACAGGAATGAACCGTTTGAAAAAAACATATTGTTCCTTGACACTTATAAACCTACAGTGGTTATTAATGCGCCAAAAGCATATATAATTCCTGCAGCATGGCGTGCGGTGATCGATCGGTTAAAGCTCAATCAGGTAGAAATGATGCAATTATCGGAAGACAAGCTGATGGATGCAGAAATGTATTATATAGACAGCTTTATCAATTCGCCGAATCCGTTCGAGGGACATTATCTGCACAGCGATATAAAAGTACATACCGAAACACAGAAAATTCTTTTTCATAAAGGCGATTATATTATTTATGTCAACCAGGATGCGAATAATTATATTGTGCAGACGCTGGAACCACAGGCACCCGATTCATTTTTTGCCTGGGGATTTTTTGATGCAGTACTCATGCAGAAAGAATGGTTCAGCGATTATGTTTTTGAAGATGAGGCTGCCGAGATCCTGCGCAATGATCCTGCATTGCGGCAACAACTGGAAACGGCAAAGGAGAACGATACGGAATTCGCGAATAATGCCTATGCACAATTACAGTTTGTATATCAGCATTCAAAATACCATGAATTAAGTGTGGGGAGATATCCGGTGGGGAGGATCTTGTAAGGAGCGGTTACAAGTTGACAGGATGTGGTAATCTTTTTAGAATGAATTCGGCCAGAATAATGACGCACAAACTTTGGAAGATCTATAGGAATTTAAAAATTCTAAAGTTTAAAAATTTAAAATTGG
>CAYTFT010000260.1:0-4392 GCA_964437155.1 uncultured Chitinophagales bacterium
GCCTGCGTTTCCGTTAGAAGGAGCAGCAGCAGCGGCTTTTTTAGCACCTGCTTTTTTAGAAGCTTTTTTAGCGGCTTTTTTTTTAGGCGCCGCTTTCTTTGCTTTTTTAGTTGCTTTCTTTCCAGCTTTTTTTGCAGCCGGACGACCGCGTTTACCAGCTTTTTTTGCAGATTTTTTGGCTGCTTTTTTAGGAGCCTTCTTTACTGCTTTCTTTGCTGTTTTTTTAGCGCTCTTCTTTGCGCTTGATTTTTTGCCGGCAGGACGTCCACGTTTGCCAGCTGCTTTTTTTGTTGATTTTGCCATTGGAAAAATATTTGGTTACAGCAAAATTATACATAAATTTATATTATCAAAAAAAATAGAAAAAAAAATTGTTGATTTTCACATGTTTTGCACATTATAGTATACAACCCTGTTCTGATTTCAAATCGGATGACAAGAGGGTAAATTCCAAAATAAGGAATTGTATCATCGTAATTGCAGTTATGTTACCCGTAAGCATCTGTGAATTATTTTCAGGTGACAGGTTGTATCCTCGATCACCGGAACGGAAAAGAGCAGCATAGCACACAGCATACTTGTATATTTTCACTCGAATGGTTTCAGATGATACCTTCTTCTTTCTCCCGCTGGTAAATTATATAATCGGTTTGCACCAGGTTGGTCTTCCCCAGATTACGCATCATCGTAATGATCTGTCCGCGATGATACGTGGAATGATTCAGGCAATGTAAAATGATCTTCCAGTTGGAAGTGTGAAATTCTTTTCCGTTCAGTGCCTTATAAAAACAGGTGGAATCAAAATAGCTCTCTGTTCTTGTCTCAATAAAGCGCATCAGGTCTTCCGAATGCCGGATAAAATACACATCGTATCCGCTGAAATGTGCATCATACTCATCACTCGGCCACCGGCTGAGCGATATGCCCTGCAGCCGGTTCAGCCATATCATCTGTGCATCCCACATATGATAAATGGTTTTGCGAATGGATGGGAAACTACTTATCGCTTCTGCATCAATAACATCTTCCGGTTGTTCGTTCAGCATGTCAATGATCCGTCTGTTTGCCCAGACATTATATTCAGCCATGGATATAAGTAACTGCTTCATATACTATTTTAATTGCTGAATCCAAGGTACAGTTTTTTTATGGAAACAGACGGTTCCAGTATCTCCGCTTTTACCGAAGGCATAATAAAAATCGGCAAGCCCGTTTTATCTGGTCATTGAATTAAAAACAGAACACCCGATGAGCCGGTCGTAATTGCGGTCATATTCATGGTGGTAGATCAGAAGGATATAATCATTCTCCGTTTCGAAATGATCGCCTTCGCCAAAATTGAAATCCGCAACCGTTGAACCGGCAGATACAAATGCATACATATAATTGTAGTAACCCTGCTTGAGGTATAATGTCGCGGTATATTGTTGGAGGTCAAAATCATATGTCATCTTATTCGTTGCGTTAAGCATGCGATCAGAAAGATCACCATAGACATAGAACTCCCCGTCGGAAATAAAATATGGATACTTCAGCACGAAATGCACCTGTGCATAATCCGATTCTGTGTTTACGTTATTGGCAAGGTCGGCATTGATCACATACTGACCGTTGATATCCTTTTCATAAAAATATTGCTGATACAGCCGGCTGTCGTCTGCGTTCACATATACATCATATCCTGTGGGGCTGCTGACGATCTTGCGGATACGGTCCGACTGGAATTTCAAAGTTTTAGTATCAAAACGCCTGTATTCTCTTCCGGCCTTAAAAACAATATCATCATTGTCATAAATCAACTGATCGCTGGACACCATTCTCGGCTTCAGATCATAGAGTGCATTATCGAACCGTCCGTTTTGCAATAAGGTAACCCGCACTTCATCAAAGGGGTTGGATATTCCCAGGTTGCGGATGTCGATCGTGAAATTGACTTCCTGGTATTGATTTCTGAATTCAATCCTGTTGGGCCGATACACTTTCGGTTCAGCAGAAGCGGATTCCTCCCACACAAAAAAACGTTTGACAATTACGGGTGTGTCGCGGTCATCGTCCTTCCAGACACGAATCACATAATTACCACTCAGTTTGAACTGCACATCATCATTCGGAAAGGTCACCGAATAATGTGTATAGTGTTGCGATGTGCCAAACGATAAAGCATAATCACTCACCGGATTTTCTTCAAACCCGTCTAAATAGTCAAAAGCCGTCAGCCCGGAGGGTTCCCATTTCTGATCGCAGTATTCAAACGTATAATAATAATTCGCCATCCCGGATTTAAGATCATCGAAACTTAAAATGAGAGCATCTTCCGATTGCAGGAGAATAAGCGGATAGGCAAGCTGGAGATCGGTGCGGTTCAGTTGCACGGTCTTCAGATCGGGACTGTTGATCTGTTCTTCAATGCGGTTGGAATTAACTACCGGTGTATCCAGCGAAGAAATTGCGGGCAGGGTATCCTGCACAGGCTGACCATTTGCCACATACATATATATAGATAGTGTAAGGTAAAGGAGGGCGATTTTTACTGACGACGATCTCTGGTTCATGATACAATAGTGCGGCTGCAAGTTACCAATTAACATACCAATATAAATGATGAGATTTGCAGAAACTGCCAGCAGATATGCGCATTACAACTGAAGAAAAAACGGAAGCCTTTGTCCGGTTATTGCAGATCATGAATGAACTGCGTGCACAATGTCCGTGGGATAAAAAACAAACGATCCACACTTTGCGGAATCTGACGATAGAAGAAACATACGAACTTGCCGATGCCATAACAGAATCCAACTGGAAGGATATACAGGAAGAACTCGGCGATATTATGCTGCATATGATCTTTTATGCAAAGATCGGAGAGGAGCAGGCTCAGTTTTCTATTGCCGATGTTTTGCATGCGCAATGTGAGAAACTCATTCACCGGCATCCGCATATTTATGGTGATGTGCAGGTGAAAGATGAAGAAGAAGTGAAGCGCAACTGGGAACAACTTAAACTCCGGGAAGGCAAAAAATCAGTTTTACAGGGTGTGCCGCAGGGATTACCTGCCCTGATCAAAGCGTATAGAATGCAGGAAAAGGCTGCGCAGGTAAAATTCGAATGGGATAAGATCGAACAGGTTTGGGATAAAGTGCATGAAGAAATGGATGAACTTAAGGAGGTGGCAAATGCACCCGGCCATGATCATGATAAGATCGAAGAAGAATTCGGTGATCTTCTCTTTTCCCTCATCAATCTTTCGCGCTTCCTGAAAATTGATCCTGAAAATGCACTCGAACGCACCAACAAAAAATTCAAATCCCGTTTCGAATACATCGAACAAAAAGCCGGTGAAGCAGGAACGAATTTAAAAGAGATGACACTGGAGGAAATGGATGCGCTGTGGAATGAAGCGAAGAGGTTAATGTGCTAATGTGGTAATGTGCAAATTTGCTAATGTGCAAATGAAGATTTTGGTAATTTGAAGATTACCGTCATTACCTATGAAAATCAAAAGCCCCCTTCGGGGGTTGGGGGCCGATGATAATGTGCTGATGTGCAAATATGCAAATGTGCAAATGAAGATTTTTGTAAATTGAAGATTAACATCAATACCTACGAAAATCAAAAGCCCCCTTCGGGGGTTGGGGCCGCTGATAATGTGCTGATGCAGATTTTGGTAAACTGAAGATTAACATCAATACCTACGAAAATCTAAAGCCCCCTTCGGGGGTTGGGGGCCGGTGCTAATTCCCCTTCCCATATCCCATCTCCGTGATAAGCTTTTGATCCATCCGTTTCTCCAGCGATAATTTTTCCTCTGCATCTAATTCTTCCTTTTGCTCGCCTTTGAGAAAGGCCTCTTTTTTCTTTTTCGTAAATCTTCGGGAAGCATACACCTTAGCAGGTGTTTTGATTTTGTCGGGAAGGGGCAACTGTAATTGTTTTGCGAGAAACTCGATACAGCCTGCGGGATCTTTCAACAGATCTTCATACCGTATGAAACGGATCTTCCCGGTTTCTTTAGAAAATGCCATCCATTGCCCGTAAAACAAATTGTATTCTTCAATATAATGATGTGCATGCGGCGGCCAGTTATTTTTTTTACTCCATTTTGTATAGGAATGCAGCCAGCTGAACGGGTCCTTTGAAATTAGGAGATACATATCGGGTACTGCATGTTCGGGCAGGGCAGATTCAAATTCATGGAAGGAGGAAAATGTAAGCGCATTAAAAAACTGCGGCTCCGGGATCCTGGATTTATCTTTATATAAACGGAAGTGTTTATGTGTGATCGCATTTCTCTGCTCGCCATTCATGATCCGGATTCCCGGGAAATTCAAATGCAACATCGATGCTAGATAATTGGTGCCGCTGCGCTGTAATCCGTACAGAAGTACCTTTTTC
>CAYTFT010000261.1:0-4391 GCA_964437155.1 uncultured Chitinophagales bacterium
TATGCCGAGGGGCAGCGCCGGTATGTGGAAAGCCTCAGTTCCTATGCCCGACAGTTTCTGACGCGGCTGGATAAACCGGACGTAGACTATATCCGGGGCATCTCCCCTGCCATCGCCCTCGACCAGAAGGTGACAACCCGCACCACCCGGTCCACCGTCGGAACACTCACAGAGATATATGATTATATGCGGCTCCTGTTTGCCCGGGTCGGAAAAACATATTCGCCCGTTTCAGGCCGAGTGGTGAAAAAAGACGAAGTAAATGATGTAGTAGATTATATTGATTCGCTGCCGCAACAATCAAAAGTTTTTTTATTGGTCGATATCAGTACGGATGAAAAAAGAACCGTCGCAGATCTTGCACGCATTTATCTGCAAAAAGGATTTACCCGGTTTTATATAAATGATACAATCGTAAAACTCGATGCGATCGAAGAAACATTTAACGGCAATAAAAAAAATACCAAAAAAATATACTTACTGATCGACCGCATCATTGTGCGTTCGGATGATGAGGATACACGGCAGCGTATTGCCGATTCTGTTGATCTTGCATTTTATGAAGGACATGGTGCATGTATCATACAAAGTGAAGATGGCCGGTTGCGTACTTTTTCCAATCGCTTCGAAGCAGACGGAATATTATTCGAAGAACCGAATCCGCATTTTTTTAATCAGAATAATCCGTATGGTGCGTGTAAAAAATGTGAAGGGTTCGGCACCATCATCGGCATTGATCATGATCTTGTAATTCCGGATAAAAATTTATCTGTATTTCAGGGAGCCATTGCCTGCTGGAAAGGAGAAAAAATGAAAGCATGGCTGGATGAACTGATACGCGTTGCAGGGAAATTTCATTTCCCCGTGCACAAGCCCGTTTACCAGCTTTCGAAAGAACAATATGCATTACTGTGGACAGGCAATGATCATTTTGATGGACTGGATGCATTTTTTAAAATGCTGGAAGAAAATGCATATAAAATTCAATATCGTGTAATGCTTGCCCGCTATCGCGGAAAAACGATATGCCCCGAATGTAAAGGTTCGCGTATCCGGCAGGACAGTAATTATGTGCGTATTCAGGATAAATGTATTTCCGAATTAATTGAAATGCCCGTTGAAGATCTTGCACAATTTATCCGGCATCTGCATCTGAATGATTATGAAAACAAGGTAGCTTCCCGCATTTTGCTGGAAGTGCGCAACCGTTTAGATTATATGCTGAATCTCGGACTCGGCTATCTCTCGCTCAACAGGCGGAGTAATACACTCAGCGGTGGTGAAACACAACGCATTAATTTAACCCGCACGCTCGGCAGCAATCTAACATCCTCCTTGTATATTCTGGATGAGCCGAGTGTGGGATTACATCCCCGCGATACGGAACGGCTGGTGCGTGTGCTCAAAAATCTGCGCGACCTCGGTAACACGGTGGTTGTGGTGGAACATGAAGAGGAAGTAATTAAAAATGCGGATCATATTATTGATATTGGTCCGGCTGCCGGTATTCACGGTGGTGAAATAACGAGCACCGGAAATTTCAGTCAGATACTGAAAGATAAAAACAGCCTCACGGGAAAATATTTATCTGCAACGCAAACAATACCGCTGCCGGCACACCGCAGAAAAGCTGCCAATAAAATAACGATCAAAAATGCACGGATGCATAATCTGAAAAATATTGATGTGCAGATCCCTTTACATTCCCTTGTTGCAGTTACCGGCGTGAGCGGTTCGGGAAAGACTACACTTATTAAACATATTCTGTATCCCGAATTAATTAAAATACTCGATGACACAAGTGATACCGCATTTATTTCGAAGATCATTGAGGGTGATCTGAAAAAAATCACACAGGTGGAAATGGTGGATCAGGATCCGATAGGCAAATCATCGCGCTCCAACCCGGTTACGTATGTGAAAGCATATGATGAGATCCGGGAATTATATGCACGGCAACCCCTGTCAAAGATCCGCGGATACAAAGCGGGATTTTTCAGTTTCAATGTGGATGGCGGTCGCTGTGAAACCTGCAAAGGGGAAGGCGAAATAATTGTGGAAATGCAATTTCTTGCAGATGTACATCTCACCTGTGAAGAATGTGGCGGAAAAAGATTCAGGGAAGAAATTCTGGAAGTGCATTACAGAGATAAAAATATTTCTGATCTGCTGGAGCTGAGCGTGGAAGAAGCACTCACATTTTTAAAGGACGAAAAAGAAATCGTACATAAATTACAACCCTTATCGGATGTGGGACTTGGTTATGTAAAACTCGGACAAAGCAGCAGCACATTATCCGGTGGTGAAGCGCAGAGGGTGAAGCTGGCAAGTTTTCTTGGAAAAGGCAGGAGTCGTGATCATATCCTTTTTATTTTTGATGAGCCGACAACCGGACTGCATTTTCACGATATACATAAATTACTCGATGCATTTCATGCACTCATCGATTGCGGACACAGCATCATTGTAATTGAACATAATCTCGAGATCATAAAATGCTGTGATCATATAATTGACCTCGGCCCGGAAGGCGGTGAGAAAGGCGGATATCTGGTATATGCAGGTGAGCCGGAGGGCATTGCAAAAATAAAAGAGAGTTATACGGGAAAATTCCTGAAAGAAAAACTGCATTGATTCAACGCAAAGAATATTATATAAACGTATGCTGATCCAGTCCGATACCCTGTCCAGTCCCTGGCATACATTCACTGCATTAGGAAACAGTTTACTGGATAAAATTCCCATGCTCATTTTTGTCACCGTATTTATGGTGATCATATTCATGCTGTCGGGTGTGGTGAAAAAGATCGCCTCGAAGATCATGCGCCGCAAATCGGGCAATCAGGCGGTGGCAACTGTGATGGCGAGTTTTATTTCCATCATTTTTATTTTCATAGGAATATTTATTGCGCTTTCCATTCTCGGACTCAATCAGACCGTTTCATCGCTGCTTGCAGGTGCCGGAATTTTAGGATTGGTATTAGGTCTTGCATTGCAGGATTCATTATCCAGTGCAATTGCAGGTATTATCATGACCACCCGTAAAAGTTACAAGGTGGGAGATTTTGTTGAATCGAACGGATTTCAGGGAACGATCGTGGAGATCAATCTCCGCAATACCACTGTGCGCAGAAATGATGGTGTGGAAGTTAAGATCCCGAATAAACTCGTACTGAATAATCCACTCATTAATTATTCGTTGCGCAAAGAACGCAGGGTCGAAATAACGGTTAGTATTTCCTACGATGCAGATCTCGTGCGCATTGAAAAAATACTCCGCGAAGCGATTGCCAATACCATAGAGTTCAATAAAGAAAAACCGGTGGATGTTTTCTTCACCGAATTCGGGTCCAGTGCCATCCATGTGCTCATACGTTTCTGGATACCCAAATACAAACAAAGCGATTTTCTGCTTGCACAGAGTGACGGGATCAGGGCCGTTAAAAACGCATTTGATGCGAATGGTATTATCATTCCGTATCCGGTGCATGTTGTGCAGACGAAGCAGTAAAAACGGACTTCCCGCCTTAGAACTGATGCAGATTATATACAAAGGAGACTAAAATCATTACTTCTTCGTGGATTATCTATTGAACGGTTGCAAAAAATTGCTTATAATTGTTTCATAATATTATCCGTACAACCAACTAAATCTTCCATATGAAAAAGACAATGCTTTTATTATTCCTTTTAGGCAGTTTTGCCGCCTTACAAAATGCACGTGCGCAAACTGAAACTCCGACTATAACGGATATTCCCCTTTTAGAAAAACCAAACATTATTAAATTCAATGTTTCCGGTGTTGCGCTTGGCTATTATACGCTTCAATATGAAAGGGTGATCAATCCTAAACAATCTGCAGGTCTTGCCTTCGGTATGGCGCCGGATATGGATCTGCCGTTTAAATCTACCTTACTCGATCTGTTCGGCGACAACGAACAGGCGGTTACTGCGATCAACAGTACCACATTATCCAGCGTCAGCATCACACCGGAATATCGCTTTTATACAGGTGTGAAAGGAGCGCCGTTTGGATTTTATGCTGCAACATTTATCCGGTATACGCACATGACCCATAACGGAACCTATCAGTTCAACCTGAGTGATGGTGAACATAATCCGGTGATTGAAACAAAGTTCAACGGCGTGGGTGTTGGTGAAATGATTGGTGTGCAATGGCAATTGGGAAAAAGTATGACACTCGACTGGTGGATACTGGGTCCGTTTGTCGGATATATGACCGGTTCCTCCCACGGGCTGGATGACAGGGTTATTTTAGATGAGGATAAGGTCAACCTTGAAAATGATATTGAGGACACAAAAATTCCCGGCTGGACAATTGATGCAACGGTTACAGACAATGCCACAACAGGCCTGGGTGATGTGAATGC
>CAYTFT010000262.1:0-4387 GCA_964437155.1 uncultured Chitinophagales bacterium
CGTCAAAGGAAGGGGCGGAACGGGTGAAGACGATCTCTGCGTCGTTGAAAACGGTGACTTTGAAAAGCGTATTGCCCAGGTCGAAAATGAGATTCACAGCCCGAAATTACGAAGCTGGCGGGATGTAGAAAGAATTAAACAGGTATGATCAGTTGCGCTTACCGGCTTCTCCCTTGTATTCGGTATAGCAGATCACAAGGTCGGCCTCACTGCGCCATTCGGTGAAATAGATGAGCATATCTGCTTCCGATTTCCATTCGGTGAAAAACCAGATCCCGCTGTTTTCGGCAGCATCACTTTTCCATTCACTCTTAAAAACAATGATATCCGCTTCGGAAGGGTTATCGCTGACATATACTTTTTTATTCGCCTCGCTTTTCCATTCGGTTACATAAACGACCTGACTTTTAGCAGAGAAAAAAGCGAAGATGAAAAAAAGGGCAAGAATGGTTTTGATCTGTTTCATTGATCCTGAAAGGTTTAATGTATTAAAGGTATTACAGTTTTCTGCAGCAGGCAAACCGCTTCTGTGGACAGTGGCGGAGAGATGCTGTTTTGATGGCGGGTAATGACTAATTTCGTGCCAGGGAAAATACCTGCAATATGAAAAAATCGGCGATACAACTGAATGTGACACTGGATGAAACCAATATCCCTGAAAAAATAACCTGGATGGCTTCCGACAGCGGGATGCAGTCACCCGAAAACTGTAAGGCGTTCATGCTGAGTTTGTTTGATGAACAAAGCGCCGAATCGCTGCGCATCGATCTCTGGACAAAGGAAATGCGGCAGGATGAAATGGATAAATTTTTCTTTGAAACATTTATGACCATGGCAGATACATATATGCGTTCGAATCAAAATGAAGAAATGACAAAATACATAAAAGACTTTGCGTATATGTTTGGTGAGAAAACCGGACTGATAAAAAGAAAATAATTTTTATCGTATCATTATTCGTTCAGGATTAAATGTTTTTGTTGTGGCAGGTATTATTTCCGTTCGGTTGGCTGAATGGAAATGACATGCAATTACCGGGTATTCTGTTTCGCAATATTTGTACATTTGAATTACCATTCATCCGTGCAGAAAAAATATAAAATAGGAATTTGTTTATCAGGCGGCGGAGCAAGAGGCATTGCGCATATTGGTGTGTTGCAGGCGCTGGAAAGTGCTGGAATTTTTCCGGAGATCGTTTCGGGATGCAGTGCGGGTTCCATGACGGGTGTTTTATATGCGGAAGGATATGCCCCGCGCACCATTTTTTCGATGATCGAAAACAGGAGCATTTACAGCATCATTAAAATGGGATTGCCCGATAAGGGAATGATGGAGCTCGCTTATTTCAGGAAGGTGCTCACCGAACATATTCCGCATAACAGTTTCGAAAAACTGAAAAAACCATTTTACGTTTCTGTTACTAATCTCAATACCGGTAATTATGAAATTATAGGCAGCGGTAATTTAATTGACTGGGTGATCGCATCGCAGTCGATCCCGCTGGTTTTTAAACCGCAGCGCATTAACGACCAGTTGTATGTGGATGGCGGCGTGCTGAATAATTTACCCGTTGAACCGATACGCGACCAGTGCGAAATACTGATCGGTGTAAATGTGAATCCCATCAATTATACAACCAACCTCGCCGGAATGCGTGATGTGGGTTTCCGCATATTGAATCTTACGCTGAATATGAATATGGCATCGCGCATTCAATTATGTGATCATGTTATTGAACCGCAAACATCTGATTATACTATTTTTGATATTAATAAAGCCAAGACAATTTATGATGCCGGTTATGAGGCAGCGTTGCCGGTGGCAGAAAAACTGGCGAAAGAGTTAATGCTTTAATTAATTGTGTTGATTACAATAATTTATTTTTTTATCCTGTTTGATTTTTTAATATGGCACTTATTCTTCCCGTTCATAATATCCTGCCGCAATTCGGTAAAGATTGTTTTCTCGCCCCCAATGCCACTATAACCGGTGATGTGATAATGGGTGATGCATGCAGTGTATGGTTCAATGCTGTGGTGCGCGGCGATGTGCACTGGATCCGCATGGGCAATAAAGTGAATATTCAGGATAATGCCGTTATTCACTGCACGTATCAAAAAGCGCCCGTTACCATCGGTAATAATGTTTCAGTGGGACATAACGCCATCGTGCACGGATGTACCATTCACGATAATGTTTTGGTGGGCATGGGCGCCATCGTTATGGACCATGTGGTTGTGCATCCCAATGTGCTGATAGCTGCAGGTTCGGTCGTGCTCGAAAATAGTATCCTCGAGAGCGGATTTATTTACGGTGGTGTGCCTGCCAAAAAATTAAAACCTCTCAGCGAAGAAGAATTTAAAGGCACCATTGAAAGGATCGCCAATAATTATATTGTGTATTCCGGATGGTACCGGACATAACTTTTCTTCTGAAGTAGCAATTTGACGCTACGCGGATGCAGCATCCCTTTATCCGTTTCCTTTTCGTCTCCGGACAGATCTGCCTTGCACAGGTACACCTCTGTATCCAAAATGCCATTAGCCGCGGATAATCAGAATAAGCGCCTGTGGAATATCCCCCAATGCGGCATCCTGAAAAAAATGTTGCCGAAAATTTGGTGAATTCGATTATAACAAAGAACTTTGATATTCAAAGTAAAAACAAATCCAATGGACGAACATTCTCCCTCCCTCCTTGAACGCATCAACAACTGGTTCAGAACCTCCGTTACGCTGAAATTATTCATCATCACCTTTCTTGTCCTCATTATGCTGATCCCGGCGGGCATGATCCGCTCGATCATCTCCGAAAGGCAGAACCTGAGCAATCAGACAACCGGCGAAGTAAGTGATAACTGGGCCACCAGTCAGCAACTCACGGGTCCGGTTTTCAGCGTTCCCGTGACCTACACAAAAATTGTCAACGGAAATACCGAAACGGAAACAGAATTTCTGCATCTGCTTCCGGATATGCTTACCGTTACCGGCACCGTTACACCGCAAATTTTAAAACGGGGTATTTATGATATTGTCGTATATGAATCAGATCTGCTTGTAAAAGGTGGATTCGACATAGCCAAAATTCAACCGCCACATGCAGGAGGTATTATTAAATGGGAAGATGCATTTCTTACCATCGGTATCAGTGATATGCGCGGTATAAAGGACCGCTTTGATGTATTGGTAAATGATGATTCCGCGCGTGTGATCGCCGGTACGAAAATTTACAGCATGGCAGGGAGCGGTGTGAATATTCCGTTGCGATTTAATCCGCAAACAGATTCTGCATCCCTGCAATTTAATTTCGGCCTTCGTTTGCAGGGCAGTAATAATTTGTCGTTTATTCCTGTCGGGAATACAACGGATGTATCTATTACTTCAGCATGGAATGCACCCAGTTTTGCGGGCACTTTTCTTCCGGATGATCGCACGGTAAATGATAATGGATTTACCGCGCACTGGAATATTCTGCAGCTCAACAGAAATTATCCGCAAACATGGGAGGGTGATCAGTATTTTGAAGAAATGCATGCATCAGAATTTGGCGTTGACCTTATTCAATCCATGGATGATTACCAGAAATCCATGCGCTCGGTAAAGTATGCCATTCTCACCATCGCACTTACATTTCTTGTTTTCTTTTTAACGGAAGTGATGAACGGCCGGCGCATACATCCTTTTCAGTATATACTCGTCGGACTTGCGCTCTGTTTATTTTATGTGTTGCTGGTTTCACTTTCCGAACAAATGCCGTTTAATAATGCATACTGGATCGCAGCCTCTGCAATCGTGGTGATGATCACGCTTTACGCAAAAGCCGTTTTCAGCTCCCTGAAATTATCTGCCGTATTATTTCTGATCCTGTCAGCCTTATACGGATTTTTATTCGTGACATTGCAATTATCAGATTATGCCTTATTGATGGGAAGTATCGGACTCACCATTATGCTCGCCCTCACCATGTATTTTACACGGAAAATAAACTGGTATGCGGTGGTGAAAAAGAAGGAGTAGTTGCAGCTAAGTATCCGGACAAGATTGGATTATGGCCGGTGGATAACCAAACCAGCAGCAAAAAAAACATGCTTAAAATTAGTTTGATTCTGAGAGTAATAATAATTT
Organism: uncultured Chitinophagales bacterium; assembly: GCA_964437155.1. GTDB lineage: Bacteria > Bacteroidota > Bacteroidia > Chitinophagales > BACL12 > UBA7236. The sequence continues at coordinate 4,125 of CAYTFT010000262.1, forward strand.
AGATATAAAATATATTGTTCATGATGAAACCCCCACATCAAATAGGATTGTTTTGTAGCCTTATTTCAAACCAGTTAATAGGGCAGACTATATCTATAAAAAAATGATGAAAATAGAATGAAACCGAAAAATAAATTTTCTCTCAGGCAATACTCCGGCATGGCCGGGGTATTGCTGTTCCTGCACAATAATTCATCAGGCCAGGTGGTGTATACGGATATTGACCCCGATATTGTCCTGCAGTTTGACGGCGAATCTGCGGG
>CAYTFT010000263.1:0-2077 GCA_964437155.1 uncultured Chitinophagales bacterium
CTCATCCGTCAGTTCATTGCAGTTATCATCAATCCCGTTAAGTATTTCAGGTGCACCCGGATAAACAGATGCATTGTTATCATCACAATCTGTTGAATCAACAACATACCCGGACAAAGCCATGCACCATAAAGTATCCATATCCGCATTGCCAAAATCATCTCCATCCATATCTGCGTAGTAGACAGAAAAAACTGCATCTTCATCAATAATGAAATTGCAATTATCATCCAATCCGTTACATAGATCCTGTGCTCCCGGATAGATCAGCATATTGGTGTCATCACAGTCAGTGCTGTCTGCAACAAAGCCGGCAGGCATGTTGCAGGCAATCGTATCAAACATGCTGTCGCCAAATCCATCTGCGTCGGCATCAGCATAATACACGTTATTACATACGCGCAATTTAATTATCCAGTAATCACAATATCCGTAATTAGGTTCTGTTTTTTCCCATCCGATACCGGATGCAGACCATCCGGATAACATATATCCTCCGTCAGTCGTTTCCAATCCTGATGACATAACTTCGGCAGCACTTCCTCCGAATGTTTTCTCCCACTCTACCTCTCCGAGACTGTCTGTTTTTACGACCCAGTAATCTTCAATACCCCTGCAATCCTCACTTTTATCGCCAGATGCATTTGAATAAGAAGTGCCGCAAAGAAAAAAGCCGTTATCCTCACAAACAGTAGCGGAATACATAAAGTCATAATTAGTACCGCCAATGGTATTCTGCCATACAATATTTCCGATGGAATCGATTTTTACGAGCCAGTAATCATACCCTCCGACACAGGTATCTGACTTATTTCCTGAAATACCTGATGCGGAAAGGCCAGCGATCATAAATCCATTATCGCTTAATTCCTCAACAGAATACGGATAATCCAGTTCGTCGCCACCTATTGTTTTTTGCCAGACGATATTACCATCCGGGTCCAGCCTGATAATCCAATAATCATCTGAATCAAATGCATCTTCTGTTTTATCACCGGAAATAGAAGAACCTGATGCTCCGGCCAGGATATAACCACCGTCAATAACCTGGCGGATCTGGTATAACCTGTCATTCAGGGACCCGCCGATCGTATTCTCCCATTCTATATTTCCTGCAGAGTCGGTTTTTACCACCCAGTAATCAATAAATCCATTGCTGTTTTCTGATTTTTCTCCTGAACTATCTGACCACGATAACCCGCCCAGAATAAATCCATGATCTTGTGTTTGTTGTACAGAATAGAGCCAGTCATTATCGTTGCCACCGATCGTTTTTTGCCATTCAATATTACCTGCAGAATCGAGCTTAACGATCCAATAATCATCACCGCCTCGCGAATTTTCTGTTTTGTCATCGGAGATATTTGAATCTGAGGTACCGCAGATCAAATATCCTCCGTCATTGACTATTACAATATCCTGCGTCCAGTCGTAATTGTTTCCGCCTATTGTATTCTGCCATTGAATATTTCCAAGTGAATCAGTTTTTACCACCCAAAAATCCCACTGACCCATACAGCCTTCGGTTTTGTCTCCCGAAAGACCGGAATCTGACCAGCCGCCGAAAATATATCCGGCATCCGGTGTTTGCTGAATGATAAACAATTCATCAAAAGCATTTCCTGTAATTGTATTCTCCCATTCAACCGGTGGTGCCTGTGAAAAACCGGAAAACATTATGCAGAAGAAAATAATGAAAGCAAAAACAGTTTTCATATGCAGCAGCAATTATTCCGTGGAGATTAAGTTATTAGGCATCGCTAAGATAATGCAATTTAGCCCGCCCGTGTCTTGCAACATAATTGCTCCAATTTTACTATTTCATTTCCCTGTGAAGACGGAGGCGTTGCCGGATTGATTTTTCTATTTCTGCTATTATATATACACTTCCTTCCAGCCCCGATTGCAGCGGAAAGCCCGCAGTGAGGTACGAGCGAGGACTTGCAGCGGAAAGCGGGCGGGGATGTTATTACGAAGGATGATCGTTCTGCTCCAAATTATTGGGATTATGGTATCCTGCATGAGACTGCCATGTCACTCCCTGTGGTTGATGTGAAACACCGGAGCAATCACATGA
>CAYTFT010000263.1:2177-4377 GCA_964437155.1 uncultured Chitinophagales bacterium
ACTGCAGAGTGGAATGATCAATCCGGCATGAGACTGCCACGTCACTCCCTGTGGTTGATGTGAAACACCGGAGCAATCACATGAACTGCAGAGTGGAATGATCAATCCGGCATGAGACTGCCACGTCACTCCCTGTGGTCGCTGTGAAACACCGGAGTAAACACATGAACTGCAGAGTGGAGTGATCAATCCATCATGAGACTGCCACGTCACTCCCTGTGGTCGCTCCTCGCAGTGACGGTTAGAGGGAGTGTGTTTTGCATCGTAGAATGTTCATGAGGGATTCGTTTTTTAATTTGCATATCTGCTGATTATCACATTTGCACATTAAAAAAAAAATCCCGCCGAAGCGGGATCTTTTTCATTTGATTTATTTAAACAGAAAACTGTTTTATTACATCATACCGTCCATTCCGCCCGGCATTCCGCCGCCCATCGGCATGGCATCTTTTTTCTCCGGTTTATCAACGATCGTACATTCTGTCGTTAATAATAATCCGGCGATAGAGGCTGCATTTTCGAGTGCAACGCGGGTTACTTTTACAGGATCGATAACACCGGCTTTCAACAGGTTCTCGTATTTTTCTGTACGGGCATTGAATCCGAAATCACCTTTTCCTTCTTTTACTTTCTGCACCACGATAGAACCTTCGATACCTGCATTGGCAACGATCGTTCTGATCGGTTCTTCCAGTGCACGCTTGATAATGTCAACGCCGATTCTTTCATCTTCGTTGACCACTTTCATTTTATCGAGACCTTCCATTGCGCGGAGATAAGCGATACCGCCACCGGGAACAATTCCTTCTTCCACAGCTGCACGGGTTGCATGCAATGCATCGTCAACGCGATCTTTCTTTTCTTTCATTGCAACCTCTGTAGCTGCGCCGATATATAATACGGCAACACCACCGCTTAATTTTGCGAGACGTTCCTGTAATTTTTCACGGTCATAATCAGAAGTTGTTTTTTCGATCTGATTTTTAATTTCAGAAATACGTGCTTTGATATCATCTTTCTTTCCTTTACCGCCAACAATGGTAGTATTGTCTTTATCAACGGTGATACGTTCAGCTCTTCCGAGGTAAGTGAGATCCGCATTTTCCAGTTTGAAACCTTGTTCTTCGCTGATCACGGTACCACCGGTAAGAATGGCGATATCCTGCAACATTTCTTTTCTGCGGTCGCCAAATCCGGGCGCTTTTACAGCACATACTTTAATGGTTCCGCGGATTTTATTTACCACCAGTGTAGCGAGTGCTTCACCATCCACATCTTCAGAAATGATGAGTAATTGTGCTCCCTGCTGTGCAACTTTTTCCAATACCGGCAACAGGTCTTTCATGGTGCTGATCTTTTTATCATAGATCAGAATATAAGGACGATCCATTTCCGCTTCCATATCATCCGCATTGGTAATAAAATACGGAGATAAATAACCGCGGTCAAACTGCATACCTTCCACTACGTCGCTGTAAGTATCTGTACCTTTTGCTTCCTCAACGGTGATAACACCATCCTTAGAAACCTTTGCCATTGCCATTGCGATCAGTTTACCGATCTCTGCATCATTGTTAGCAGAAATAGCAGCAACCTGTTCGATCTTTTTATTGTCGTTACCTACATTTTGTGCGATCTTTTTTAATTCGGCAACAACTGCTTCCACTGCTTTATCAATTCCGCGTTTAAGGTCCATCGGGTTAGCGCCCGCTGCAACATTTTTTAATCCGGATGCCATGATCGCCTGCGCAAGAACGGTTGCGGTAGTAGTACCGTCACCGGCAACATCGCTGGTTTTGGAAGCAACTTCCTTTACCATTTGCGCACCCATATTTTCGATCGGGTCCTCAAGTTCGATTTCTTTTGCAACAGAAACGCCATCCTTTGTAACATTAGGCGCACCGTATTTTTTTTCAATTACCACATTGCGGCCTTTCGGTCCGAGGGTTACTTTCACTGCGTTAGCCAACGCATCTACACCGGCCTTTAATTTTTCACGGGCTTCGGTGTCGAATTTTATGATCTTTGCCATATTTTTAGTTAGATTTTAGTTGATTAAAAGATATTTGAAAATGAAAAATGAGAGATGAGATATGAGATATTTATTATGTTCTGCAATTTCTTAGTTAAGCTTTAAACCTTAACTGGTTCACAGAATTGCGAAAATGTCAGATTCTCTCATAATAAGGTATTCGTTTCC
>CAYTFT010000264.1:0-4368 GCA_964437155.1 uncultured Chitinophagales bacterium
AACTCAATATCTTATAGCAATTGCATAAAATGTCTATACATTTAATAAAAATTAACCGTTTTATGAAAAAATCTTGCATACTCATTCTTCTCATCGTAATGATAACCAGCTCATTACGGGCAACGATCTATACGATCAATGTCTCCAATTATGTCTATACTCCTAATGCATTATCAGTTTCCTGCGGCGATACGGTTCGGTTCCACTGGATCACAGGAACCCACCCGACAGTTTCCGAAACCGGGACATGGGTGACCTTCACACTGAGTGCTGCAATGGTTAACAAGGATATTGTTTTCGCGACAGCCGGAACCTATCCGTATTACTGTGACTTTCACGGTGGTGCCGGCGGAGTAGGTATGGCAGGATCCATCACCGTTACCTGTGCGCCACCCACCTGTGCGAAACCAACGGGGGTGACTGCAAGTATGATCACCTCAACCTCTGCAAGGATAAGCTGGACGGCTGTTGCCGGAGCTACTAAATACCAGGTGCAATACAGACCTTCAGGTGTTGTTACCTGGAGCAAGGCGAATACAACAGGGACATTTAAAAATCTCGCCGGATTAACACCTGCAACCACTTATCAATACCGTGTGAAAACAATATGCGGTGCAACAAACAGCGGCTTCACAACTATTCAGACTTTTACCACACTTGCATTTACGGATGATGCAGGCAACCAGAAGACAACTGCCGATACCGAAGTGCATATGACAATGATGGGCGTATATCCGAATCCGAATAACGGAACCTTCCAGGTTGTTATGGAGCATGTGCATCAGGATGATGTGGTGATCCAGGTGTATGACCTCATGGGCAAACTGCTTATAGAAAAACCGGCGACCGTTTCCGGAATGGGTGTGATAGAAGATATTACCCTTCCCGCAGGATTTAAGGGAACAGCGATCGTAAAGGTCAACGTACTCGGTAAAGATTATACAAAAGATATTTTCATTCAATAACAGACACAGTGCACATCAGGCAGTGACCGGATTCCGATCACTGCCTGATAATTTTTTTCTCCAAATATTTAAAAATACATATCATGAAAAAATCACTCACCTCACTCTTCATGCTTTTTGCATTTGCGATGACTGTGCATGCAACCGTGCATGTTGTAACCATTCAAAGTTATGTGTACACGCCCAGTTCACTCAGTATCAATTGTAATGACACGGTGCGGTTTACCTGGATCGACGGAACACATCCCACAGTTTCTGAAACAGGAGCCTGGGGAACATTTACGCTGGATCCGTTCACCACCACCCAGGATGTAATACTCACCGCAGCGGGCACCTATGCTTATTATTGCGCATTTCACGGCGCACCCGGCGGGCTCGGCATGGCGGGTTCCATCAGTGTAACCTGCGGAGGCGGAGGCGGTTGCTCTGTGCCTTCAGGTATTACTGCGACGGGTGTTTCTTCCACCAAGGAAAAAATACAATGGTTTCCAGTAGCAGGTGCTACAAAATATCAGGTGCAATACCGGCAGTCCGGCACCGATCCCTGGTTGAAAACCAGCACGACAAAATCACAAAAAGTACTTACCGGTCTCACGGCGGCTACAACTTATGAATATAAAGTGAAAACCATCTGTGCCGCTGGCGCCAGCGCATTTTCTGCTGTGCAAACATTTACAACAATGCTGTTAGACGGCGGTGTTATTGATTATAAAACCGAACCGATGGGCAACGGACATGTCACGCAAATGCTGGTATATCCGAATCCCGCTCCGGGGCAATTTAAACTTGTGCTGGAACACGTTCACGTTGAATCGGTGCTGATGCAGGTATACGACCTCACGGGAAAACTGATAACCGAGAAAACAATTCCTGTAAATAATATGAGCATCATTGATGACGTGAAATTGCCGGAAGGATTTACCGGTAATGCACTGGTGAAAGTAATTGCAGGAGATAAAGAACTTACACAGGATATTCTCGTTCAGTAACAGATCACAATTAACCAGCTATAGATCCCGGCCCGCAAGCCGGGATTTTTTAATTTCGCCCCATGCGCAGGCTGCTTTTACCATTTTCACTTGTATGGGGATGTATCATTTTTTTGCGGAACAGATTATATGATAAGGGCTGGCTGCGCAGTTTCGAATTTGATTTTCCCATACTGCTCGTCGGGAATTTATCCGCCGGCGGAACCGGCAAAACCCCGCATGTGGAATATCTGATCCGATTGATTTCGGCACATAAGAAAGTTGCTACACTCAGCCGCGGTTATAAACGTACTACAAAAGGATATGCGCTTGCAACAGATTTAAGTTTAACAGAAGATATTGGCGATGAACCAAAATTGTTCAGGCAAAAATATCCCGCAACCGAAGTAGCGGTGGATGAAAACAGGGTAGAGGGAATTTATTATTTACTGAATGATGAGCCGGATGTGCAGGCAGTAATAATGGATGACGGCTTTCAGCATCGCAGAATAAAACCCGGTTTCAATATTTTGCTGACAGCCTATGATCACCTTTTTTTTAAAGATTGGATGTTGCCGGCGGGGCATTTAAGGGAGCCGCGTTCCGGATATAAGCGTGCACAGGTGATTGTGGTCACTAAATGTCCGGAATCACTTTTACCTGAAGAAAAAGACAAAATCAGATCGCAAATAGGTTTATTGCAGGGACAGCATTTATTTTTCACAACGCTCGCTTACGGTAAATTATATCCATTATTTCCGGATCAGGAAATTACGAACCTGATAGAAAACATACCTGTATTATTATTAACGGGCATTGCAGATAATCGGAACATGCTCCGGTATTTACAAACACAATTCGGTGAGATCAGTGTTTTAAGTTATTCCGACCATCATTATTATACGGCACACGATATTTCAACGATAAAGACTGCCTGCAAAAGCGGCGTCATCATCACCACCGAAAAAGACGCAATGCGGCTGATGGAAAATGCAGTGTTGCTGAAAGAAGCCGGCTTGTCGGTATTTGTATTACCCGTTGCCGTTCGTTTTCTGGAAAATGCTGCGGCATTCGACGAACTGGTGTTGCAATACATAGCATCGTATGGCGATGTACATGCAGCAGGCCGTCCATCGTGATCGGTCACCGGCCAAATCTCCCGTAACACCTATCTTTGCCGGAAATAACAGTTTATGGATACATTAATGGATAGATTAAATGAGGCGGTTTCCTTTATCCGGCATAGAACGGATTTTCAGCCGGAATTCGGTATTATTCTCGGCACAGGACTGGGCAATCTCGTTTCACATATTTCAGTTGTGCATGAGATCAATTATTCTCTGATCCCGCATTTTCAGGTTTCAACGGTGGAAAGTCACAGCGGTAAACTCATATTTGGCATTATCGGCAATAAAAAAGTGGTAGCCATGCAGGGACGTTTTCATTATTATGAAGGATATACGATGGAAGAAGTTGTATTCCCTGTGCGTGCGATGAAAGTACTGGGGATTAAAAAATTATTTATTTCGAATGCTGCGGGCAGTTTAAATGCAAATATCAATAAAGGCGATCTGATGATATTGCGCGATCATATCAATCTGCAGCCATCAAATCCGCTTATCGGTCCCAACGAATATGAACTCGGACCGCGCTTCCCCGATCTGTTTAAATGTTATGATGCAGGTATGATCAATAAAGCGATGGAAATTGCGGCAGCACATAATATTATTTGTCATGCCGGCGTATATGTGAGTGTGCCGGGACCGAATCTGGAAACGCCTGCGGAATATAATTACCTCCATATTATTGGCGGTGATGCGGTGGGCATGAGTACAGTTCCGGAAGTACTGGCTGCGGTGCACATGAATTTACCGGTGTTTGCAATTTCGGTGATCACCGACAAAGGATATCCCGCAGACGAAATTGAGGCCACAACGGTAGATGATGTTATTGCAGTTGCGAAAGAAGCAGAACCAAAAATGACGCTCATACTGCAGCAACTCATTAACGAAATTGCTTAAATGTTTACGGAAGGGGATCGTTCAATTTAATTCCCTGTGCACCGTTACATGGAAAAAAAGATCTGTCATATCGCCCGGTTAAAATTTGCAGCAACACGCTTTTTGTTACGCATGCCAGTTTTCTTTTTTCTTTTTGTTTTTGTTTTGCATGCTGATCTTGTCTCCGGACAAACGGATACAACCGGTGTGGATTCTGTCGGTTCTGCAATATTCGATTATTCGACCGCACGCGTTGAATTTTTCCGGCAAAATAATCTTGGAGCGTTCACGCCTGTGGATACTTCGCTCAATGATTTTCAGAAATTTAATCCTGCACGGACAGGTGCATTCAATTCTGTATATCTTGGTAATCTCGGATCACCGTATTATGATCCGTTTTTCACCTTCAACCGTACACTCGGATTTGATTACGGC
>CAYTFT010000265.1:0-4339 GCA_964437155.1 uncultured Chitinophagales bacterium
AAATGCATCGAACAAACTATGACCGTAAATTAAAGTATCATCGAGCCATGCATAAAAATCAGCATAATTATTACTGTAGCACATAAAATAGGAACTGTCGGGGATCGTACTCATCATAAACTGATACAGGATCTCCCTGTTTGCAGGTGTGTTGGTCCAGAACTGAATTATTTTTTCATACGGATCAGCGCTGCAATAATAATCACCGTACGGACCCGTATTGGTCACACCGATTTCATGTGTTTGCCAGGGAGCACCGCTATGCCCGTCGGCAACCAGTACAACAAGTCCCTCGCTCACACAGGACCCCACACCCATTAATTCACCGTCGATATAACTGGTAACCTCTGTCCAGTTGGTTGTGGGATAAATACCTGTTGCGAGATGATAGGTTTTAACATCAGGAACAAATTCAAATGTCCGGGAGGGTTTTAATTCAATATTGCTGTAATCATCTTCCAGGTATTGGAAATAATGTGACTGGTTCCATCCTGTGATCGTACCCGGCAAATAAAGAAATGAACTTGAACGCCATTTTGCAGAAGTTCCGTCAGAAGTATCGGGTGTGATCCGCCAGTAATAAACCGTATTATTTATCCAGGACATCGGCGGATTATTCCAGTAAACAACGCCGCCTGATTCAGTCACATAGGTGGACTGCAATAAAGGAGAATTAAAATGCATTGTTGAATCTGCCTGCAGGAGATATAATTTTTCATTGGCGAAAACATAAGAAGTTGAGGCAGCAAAATATTCGGGAACATGATTCATGATGCTGAATTCAACCGGATAGATCGGGATAGCATCATCAGAAATAATAAATACCGATGTACCGAGGATATTATTCAGCTCATCAATTTCAGCGATCTCATTCAGGTTGTCTACATGAATTTCAAAATCATTCAGTCCGATACCGCCGATCGCATCCGTCGCAAAAGGAATGATGAGTGTGTCCTTATAATACGTCGCAGGGAACCGCTGTAAATAGGTTTCTACCACACCCGAAGGCTTCGTTCTTTTTACCTGCACAAAATAGGAAGAGTCGATTGCCATGCCCAGATTGGTTACGATCAGATGCATATAAAATGTATCCACACCGGGGGAAATAATATCCGGTTCAAAATATACATACGGTTCTTCAATATCATAATCCGGCTTGTCGTGATTATTGATATTCAGTGCAGGATCCCCCTGCAATGTTACATGCTCCAGTGTAAGCTGATCGTAAAAATTCAATGTCGGCCATAAAGAATCACAGGTAGCCTGAATAATTGTTCCGATCGATTTATGGTAATTAAAATTGGATAATTCCTTATAGAACATCGTCGAAAATGTATGTAGGCTCGACGCAAGTGAAAAATTCGACGCAGCAATAAATGCAACAGCACCTTTATTTTCCGCAAAAATATATCGTTCACCCAGCGTGAGACTTTCACCATGGATCGCTGCTGTATTACAGCCATTTCCGTATACAGTAAAATATTTGCCGACATTGTCAAAATCCTCCGGTTCACCGATATTATAATCAAAACTGCCGGTGGAAGAATGTCCGAAAAACGTGATCAGGGAAACGCCGGCATTGATCAGCGAATCGATATATTCCGATTCACTGTAATAAATCGGATCGGCACTCAGCTTATTGAATCGTGTAACGTGGCCGCCATATAAAGTATCTTCAATGGTGAAAGCATACTGATTTAAAAACCCGTTGAATAATTCCTGCTCATACGTATTTAATCCACCCGCAAAGTGCAATACCTGTTTCATCCAGGCTTTATTGGCAACAGTTTGTGTAAGGTCGGCCTGCTGCGCCTCATATTCCATCAACTTCTGTAAATATTTCCGGATATCATCTCCGGATTGTGCGGCAATGCGCCCGATAGGAATTTCCGGAACCACGCTGCCCGGTGCAGCAGATAACATATTATCACTGCCGGGATGTCCGAACGTGGGGATCAGATCCAGTGCATATTCGGGCGTGCCAAAAGCACGGGTTACATCATAGGAAAATGATTTCCCGACAAGGAAAACATATTCGGGCCGCACGGCAAAACTATCTGCTGCGAATAAAATAAAATTGCGCACTGCAAGCGGATGTTTTTTTATGCCGTATCCGAATTCATCAAATAATAATTCCGAATTCACGATCTCCACATCGAAGCTGCCGCCTGCAATTGAATTCCGGTAGTTTTTATATTCATCCACCCAGTTTGTCCCGGTGCCATCATCGTATAACCCGGGTTGCGAGATGATAATATAATTCCCCTGGTTGGATACAGAACCGTAATTGGTAAAATACACCGGCTCCAGCACGGGTATCAGTGGAATATCAGAAATATCCTGACTGCTGATCCAGATGGCATTTCCACCTGCTGCATACGGCAGATGATATTTTGAAATATCTGTTTCCACTATTGCCGTCATGCGGACATGATCGGTAAGATCATATAATACAGGTGCGGTAAATTTTTCATCAAAATCTGTTACTTCAAAATATTTTTCAGTTCCGGCGACAGACGCGAGTTCAAATTTTGCCTTCGATGCATTATCGAAGTCAAATAAACGCGGATAACGGATATCCGCAAAGGAAGTGCGCTGGTAATCTGTCGTTAAAGGACCTGCGGCATAGGTAAGCGTATTGGTTTCTAAAAGATTATCGAGTTCAAAATTGAGACGCAGCACGCGGTAATCATTATACGTAGAGTCCAATATTGGTTCTCCGTTTAAAGCTATCACCGTATGGTGCTCCGATTCATTTACGCCGATCTGCGTTGTTTTTAATTCCGGTGTAAATGCGAAGCCGCCGTATAAACCGGGTGCATTAATGGACATTACCAGAGTTGTATTACTGTATTTATAGGTTGTGTACCCTTCACCGTCCTCATATTTCGAGCTGAACACTTCAAGGTGCGGCGGGCCCGCATTGAAATTCCCTGACCCGTACGGTGCTCCATAAACAACAATGGAATGGCTCACATTATAATTTTCTGCAGCCGGCAATCCTGTGAGGTCATTCACCATATTATTCATCCTGTTATTGGTGAACAAGTTGTTCCAGGTCAGAAAATAGGTCGCAGTATCGGTGATGATACTTTCATACGTATGTAATTGCAGATCTGCAGAATCAAATAAATGCGTATCAAATGTTCCGTCATTTTTTCTGCCGAAAAATTCGATGAAATCACCCGGATCGAAAGAACCATCTGCTTCCCCCTGAATAAAAATATATTGTTCTTCTCCTTTATTGAAAAGTTGTAAATTTCGCGGGTCGAGAGAAGCGATCGGGAATCCTAATGCAGTTAATCCATTATTTAAAGCAGTATAATCTATCCGGTAAAGACCGTCCTGAGATATCTTGAATTTCAGATATTGCTGACTGTAATTAATCCATTCATTGCCGTATGTCTGGCAAAATGCTGAAGAAACCGAAAACAATAAAATAAATACGGGTATTAATCTCTTCATTCGTGACAGATTAAATAATAATTTATTGCGGCGTCGGCACTACGTCTGTTTTGATCGTTTTGGTGATATCAAATGTAATGCTGAACACATGTGAATATAACACCTCTGCCTGCTTGCCGATATTCGTATATGCATAATCGAGATGTGCGGGCCCTATCACGAGTCCGAGACCCAGATTGGGCTGCATGGTCCATGCTTCTTCGTAGAGGTCATCCGGAATATAGCGCTGCACATTTCCCACACCGCCACGCAAGAAAATAAAATTTTTATAATCCGCTTCAATTCCGATATGCGGATCGATGCTGAAAGGATCTGCACTTATTAAAACATTTCTGCGTCCGTCTGTCGTAATATCTGTGTTGATCTCGGCAAGTAATCCGAAATTATTCCCGATAGCAAAATCATACGCAGCACCGAGAATCAGTTTCGGAGTGGTGATTTCAATTGAATTATCGGGAACCGTATTTCCTGTTGCAAGCAAAACATCTTTTTCTTCATCCGTAAATGAAAAACTCCATGCGTTGAATGTCGAACTGATATCGCGGAACATCACCCCGAATTTCCATTTTTTGACATCCATCTGTGCACCGGCATCGAGACCGAATCCCCATGATGTGGCAAAACTTCCTGCTGTGCGGTGTACTATTTTCGCATTACCGCCAATGCGCAGATTATTCCAATGCAGGCGCGTGGCATACGAACCGAGAAATGCATAATCCGCAACAGAAAAATTGGTGATATTATCATAATTAATACTGCCGTCGGGTTCGATAAGAAACAATGTATTCGGTATATCATCAACGCCAAAGCGGATGATCGAAAGACCGGCAGCGGCATTTTTATTTTTGAGGGGAACAGCGATGGAACCATAGTC
>CAYTFT010000266.1:0-4307 GCA_964437155.1 uncultured Chitinophagales bacterium
CCAATGCTAACGAATTATTACATGCTGATTTCATTGAAGATAACAGAAACACTGCTGTATATTCAATAATTGGGATTGCCGGAATTATCGTTGCCATTCCTCTGACTTATATAAATACAAATCTGTCCTTTGCTTTAGGTATTCTGATTTTTGCCGGACATCTGTTCAAAAAAAAGTAAATATTTGGAATAATTTCAAATAAATTAAGCTAATTTCATCCGTATAGAAAATCCAAAGCCTATTATGAAAACACATTCTGATGAATACGCAGAGATCAATAAGCTCAGATTACACAGACTGATTTTCTTTACAGATGCCGTTCTTGCAATTATTATAACCCTGCTTGTTATCGAATTACATCTCCCGGAACTCACTGATCCCGGGTCAGGACATGAAATGACGGAAAAACTAATGCATATGTTACCGCATTTTGGCGCCTTTGTCCTTTGCTTTTTCACACTGGCCCAGGGCTGGGTCGGATATAATATTTTGTTCAGTGTTGTTAACCGCTACGATAATACGCTTGGGCTCCTGAACGTTTTTTCACTTCTTCCCTCGTGCCTGCTTCCATTTGCAGCATCCCTGATCGGCAGTTATTTTGAAAATCCTGTTTCTTTCGTTTTTCTGGGCAGTGTTTCATTTTTAAGCTCAATGGGTCAATACTTCATCAACAGATACCTGCTGAAGAATAAAATGTTTTCACCGATCGTGGACCTGAAAAAATTTGAAAAACTTATGAAAAATGCGATCGCCTTTCCTGTCGTTTCACTGCTGATGGGACTTGCGGCTTACATCGATACGCGATTATCCTTCACACTTTTTATGCTGACAATCCTCAGTTCTATCTGGTCGCTGAGAAAAATGAAAATAACAATTTCTTCTGAATAACAAATACCGTATCTGAAATTCACATCAATACTGGATTTGGTCAATCAATGCACAGGAGTCCGACAGAAATACTTTTCAATGCCTGATGTGTTAGTTCTTAGTGTAAAAAAGGGACTTCCGTAATATTTAATGAAGGAAAAATTCTATCTAAAATTATTTTACAAAACAACTGATCTGCATCTCCATAATAATTACTTCCAAATCGACCTGCAGACATGCATGTAAAAGAAGTCAAATCCGTTTAAATAAAAAAAAGAAGCAGGAGAATTAAATAATAAATTAATATGTTCAACCGATTGATGAAGTCGGAGTCGGATCGTTTTATCTTAATAGCAATGATCCGTCACCATAACTTAAAAACCTGAAATCATGTAAAAGTGCATACTCGTAAATTCGCCGCCAGTCATCACCCGCAAAAGCTGCCACCAGCAGCAGTAAGGTACTTCCCGGCTGATGGAAATTGGTAATGAGTCCGCGCGCCGAACGGATAACATAACCGGGTGCGATCATGATCTGTGTTTTACCGCTTATATATTCCTTTCCCTCCCGATCCAATCTATTAATAATTAATGCAAGCGCTTCTGCAAAAGTGAAATCCGCAGGCACCTTCTGATCAAAACCCTCCCATTGCTTAATATGTATTTCGTGAAGCCCGACTGCAGGAAATAATTTCAGTTGCAGACCAAACCAGAAAATTGACTCGAGTGTACGGAGAGATGTTGTGCCGACAGCAATAATATTTCCGGCATGCTGCCTTAACTGCTCCAATGTTTTTCTGGTTACATGTATTTCTTCTGCATGCATTTCGTGCATCTCCATTTTTTCAGCCTTTACCGGACGAAAGGTCCCTGCTCCCACATGTAAAATTAATTCTGCAGTAGCATGTCCATCTGACTTCAATTTATCAATCAGTGATTTCGTAAAATGCAAGCCCGCTGTCGGGGCGGCAACAGATCCTTCATGCTCTGCATACACGGTCTGATACCGGTGGCGGTCATTTTCTTCGGGCTCTCTTTTTAAATACGGCGGTAGCGGAATATTTCCGGCTGCCAGTAATAATTCCGCAAACGACTTATCGGAATCCCATTCCAACCGCACAATAAATGCATCGCCCTGCCGCTGCGGTTTATGCACACGGATAAAACCCGTATAATCCTGAAAGGTAATTTGTTTTTCAAGAAAGAGCTGATTGAATTTTTTATAATTCCCGACAAGACAAATCCATTCTCCTTTTCCGTTTTGATGCATAGCCTCCT
Organism: uncultured Chitinophagales bacterium; assembly: GCA_964437155.1. GTDB lineage: Bacteria > Bacteroidota > Bacteroidia > Chitinophagales > BACL12 > UBA7236. The sequence goes on from CAYTFT010000266.1 coordinate 2,145, forward strand.
CCACTGTAATGCTCCCTGCCGGTTCGAGTAAAAAAATCTCTATCTGTGCATTGGCTTCCGTTTGAAACAACAACCTTGCATAAATAACTTTTGTATTATTGAAAACAAGTAATGCCTGTTCCGGTAATTGTGCAGAAAGGTTTCCGAAGACTGTCTCTGAAATATTTCCGTTCCGGTACACGAGCAGTTTTGACCGGTCGCGCTCCGCAAGCGGGTTACGCGCTATCCTTTCATCCGGAAGCGGATATGCATAATCAGCAATGGAAATATGGCGTGCCATGCAGGAGCAAAATTAAACGGAGAAGATATGATTTTATTAAAACCGGGATCTTCCGGGGTTATGTACCCAATCAAGCCTTTCCTTCCCGGCTTACCGGCTCAAATATATTTCTGTTATATTCATTTTGATACTCCTCTGATAATAATCAATTATTGCTTTAAAATCAATGAAGGATCGTCAGCAGAAATACGCTGCTCCTTTCCCGAAATATGAATAGGTTTGCAGAAATGGATTCACTTGCATTCCGCGACGGCAATTATCTGCAGCGATCCGCCATTACGATCGGGCTCGACGACCTCGGTTTTGAGCGCGGATTCGGCGTATTCGACTATTGCCGCGTGCGGAAGGGAAGGATCACGTTTCTTAACGATCATTTGCGGCGGCTTGACCACTCGCAGTCATTATTACAGTTCCCCGCGCCGGTTCCTATGGCTGCGGTTTCTGCAATACTTGAAAAACTGCTGCAAGCGAATGATCCTGCTGATGCCTATTTTAAAATTATCATTTCCGGCAGGCAGGCCGGTGATCATCTGGAACCCATACTAACGGTTTATCAGGACAATTTTTTTCCTTACGACCCGGCATTATATGCAAATGGTATTGCACTCATTCTGGAGGAATATGCCAAGCCCTTTCCCGCATATAAAACTACTTTTTACCTCGGCTCCTTCAGAGTATTTCAGCGTATGAAAGAAAATACCGCGGAGGATGTTCTTATGTATGCCGATGATGCCATCCGCGAATGTGCGCGCTGCAATATTTTTATCGTGAAGAACGGATTAATTTATACACCGGATAAAAATATGCTGAAAGGAGTAACGCGTAAACATGTAATTGCTGCCGCGAAAGAAGATCGTATTGTAATCGAAAAAGATATTTCCGTAAAAGAATTATTATCTGCCGACGAAATATTCATCACGAGCACAACAAAAAATATTATGCCGGTGGTGCGCATCGAGGACCAGACGATAGGAAGCGGAAAACCCGGACCCGTGACAAATGATCTGATGAAAAAATTTGAAAAATATTGTACAGAATATGACGATACCGGAAATACGTAAATATCTTAAAGAGCAAGGTTCTGTTGAACGGGCGGAAAAAATGAAAACTATTGTTCCCGGTGCGACAACTATTTATGGCGTAAAAATGCCTGTGCTGAACGAACTTGCAAAAATGATAAAGGATGGCGGCTTTGATCTCGTGGAAAACCTCTGGAAAGCAGGTGCCTATGAAGAGAAAATGCTCGCTGCAAAATTACTGCGGCTGATCGCCAGGCAGGATCCGGAAAAAGCAATTGCCCTTGTAAAAAATTATGCAGAAGGTATTGATAACTGGGCCATTTGTGATACGCTGGGTATGCAAAGTCTGAAATCCATCAATAAAAAATTTGCAAAAGAGGTCTTCGGGCTTGCACATGAACTTTCGGTCGCTGAAGATTTCTGGAAAAGAAGATTGTCGCTGGTTCTTGTGGAAGATTTTGCCAAACAAAAAGCATTTCATCCTGCCATTAACAAATTGATAGATAAACAACGCGGGGATAAAACCTATTACATTAAAAAAGCAGTCGTATGGCTGGATGCCTCTGTTAAAAAACATACATAAACCGTATTTGTGTGACAAACGGAACCATTTATCCGTATATCCGATTGGGTGCATTAAAAACAATACATGATAAGCTGGAAAATCATTGCGGTTGCAGAGGACCTGGAAACAATAAATAAAGAATCCTTCCACCGCCCGCAGGTGATCTTTAAACATAGCACCTGCTGCGGTTCCAGTTTTCTGGTGAAGGAGGCGCTGGAAAATGAAAAAGCCCCGGCGGAAACCGAAGTTCACTTTCTCGACCTTATCAGACACCGCACGATTTCCGACAGCATCGAGTC
>CAYTFT010000267.1:0-4300 GCA_964437155.1 uncultured Chitinophagales bacterium
AATCATAAACTGGTACCGCTGAGCAATATCCTCAGCAATGGCGATCAGGTGGAAATTATCACTTCCAAAAAACAAAAACCGAATGAGGACTGGCTGAATTTTCTCATCACTTCCCGCGCTCGCAGTAAGGTGAAAAATGCGTTGAAAGAAGAGAAGCGTGCCATTGCCATGGAAGGGAAACTGCAACTCGAAAAAAAATTAAAATCGCTGAAGGCAGAATTTAATGATCGTAATATTCAGGTGCTCATGGAATATTATCATCAGCCCACAAGCCTCGAATTATTTTATCGTTTTGCCACCAAGGATATCACACTCAAGGAGTTAAAAGACTTCACCATTCAGGCCGGAAAACTGGCGCCGCCGGCTCCCGATCATGAAACCCATATTGATATCGACAGGCTGGAAAAGATCGCTACTTCCAATGCAGAGCTTCTGATCTTCGATAATGCAATGGATAATATTCAGTATGCATTGGCGAAGTGTTGTAACCCGATCGTAGGAGATGATGTGTTCGGATTTATTACGATAAATGAAGGGATCAAAATACATAAAACCAATTGTCCGAATGCTACTGAATTAATGAGCAAATACGGATACCGGATCGTGCGGACGCGTTGGACACAAACGAAGGATATTGCCTTTCTTACAGGTATTAAAGTTACGGGACTGGATGACGTGGGACTTGTTAATAAGGTTACTCATATTATTTCAGGGGATATGAAATTGAATATGCAAAGCCTTACCATGGATGCAAAGGATGGTGTGTTTCAGGGTATGATAAGAGTATATGTAAAAAATACAGAACAGCTGGAGAAATTATTACATAAGCTCAGAAGTATGAAAGGGGTGATTAGTGTGTTGCGGGTAGAAGGTGTTGTAGAGAAATAAAGAAGTGCTTCCGGCAAGGATGGAAAGCATGTACGAAACAAAAAAGGAAATAATTCAATCAACGAAAATTATTCAAAAAAAATAAATCAGGCAGGATAACAACAGAGCTGGCATTTTGATCAGCATGCATACAAAACCGGACCTGCCAACCGCAATATGGACAGTACGAAAAAAATTTTAGAGGAGATCCGGAATATTTTTTCCGCCCATCTCGAAAGCAAGGGATTGCGCAAAACACCGGAGCGGTTTGCCATTCTCGAGGAAATATACTCACGGAACGATCATTTCGATGCGGAGGGTTTGTTTTCGGTGATGCAGGAAAAAAATTATCAGGTGAGCCGTGCAACGGTTTATAACACATTGGAACTCTTATTAACATGCGATCTGATAACCAAACATCAGTTTGGAAAAAATCTCGCACAGTATGAGAAATCATACGGGTATAAACAACATGATCATATCATTTGTGTGGATTGTAAAAAAGTTGTCGAATTTTGTGATCCGCGGATACAGCAGATCCAGTCGATGATGGGAGATCTGCTGAATTTTAAAATAACACATCACTCGCTCAATATGTATGGCATTTGCGGAAATTGCCAGAAATTGCGGGAGATCAACGAAAAAAAACAAGAAGCAGGTATTCAATAAAAGCGCCGGTATGGAATTTCAGATCGAAAGAAAAAAGGATCATATTGCAATCGTAAAACTCGATGGCCGGCTCGTGGGTGAATTTCAGACCATACGCCTCAACGATCAGATCGCCGAATTGCTCGATGATAATTATAACCGTATCGTGTTTGATATGAGTGAACTGGAATACATCAACAGTTCAGGATTGAATTTTTTTCTGAAAATTCTCACCCGGGTGCGAAAATCCGACGGAGAAGTTGCGCTCTGTTCCCTCAACAAATTATTACTGGACCTGCTTGTAACAACAAAACTCAATTTGTTTTTTACCATCTGTCATGATTGCGAAGAAGCAGTGGAACATCTGGTTAAAGAGAAGAGCGTGAAATAATGCTGCTGCCCTCCGGGCGTGGAAAACTAAATTCTGAAAACCCCTTATTCTTCTTTTAATTCGCACTTTAATCCATGTTATGAACGTTGACGTTTTATTAGGCCTGCAATGGGGTGATGAGGGGAAAGGAAAAGTAGTTGATTATCTGGCAGCACACTATGATGCCGTTGCCCGCTTTCAGGGCGGTCCGAATGCCGGTCATACCCTGATTCTCAATAATGGTGTGAGGTTCGTTCTCCATACCATTCCCTCCGGTATCTTTCTGGAAAACTGTCTCAATCTGGTGGGTGGTGGTGTTGTCATCGATCCGGTGACCTTCCGTATGGAGGTGACCAAACTCGAACAGGCCGGTGTGGATGTTAAAAAAAGTCTCAGGATCAGCCGCAAGGCGCATCTCATTCTCCCTACGCATAAAATGCTCGATGCGGCAAGTGAGGCTTCCAAAGGGCAGGATAAGATCGGTTCCACATTAAAAGGTATCGGCCCTGCATACATGGATAAAACCGGCAGGAACGGATTGCGTATCGGCGACATTGAAGGCATTGATTTTATCGGTAAATACAATAAACTGAAAGAAAAACATTTTCAGCTGTTGCGCAATTATGAAAACGTTTCTGCAGAGGTGCCGAATGAAAGAGAATGGCTGGAAGCGATCGATTTTATTCGCCAGATTGAATTTGTTGACGGGGAATATTTTATTAATGACCTTATTTTAAATAATAAACGCATTCTCGCCGAGGGCGCACAGGGTTCTATGCTCGATGTGGATCATGGCACTTATCCGTTTGTAACATCGAGTAATACGATCACTGCAGGTGTTTGCACCGGACTCGGCATCGCACCGCAAAAAATAAAAGAGGTAATCGGCATTTCGAAAGCATATTGCACGCGCGTTGGCGGCGGACCGTTCCCGACAGAATTATTTGATGCCGACGGTGAGGAATTGCGTCGCATTGGCAATGAATTCGGCGCTACCACCGGCAGGCCGAGAAGGTGCGGATGGATCGATCTCCCGGCATTGAAATATACGAATATGCTGAACGGTGTTACACAGATCGCCATTACAAAAATTGATGTGCTGAATACATTTTCTGAAATAAAAGCATGCGTTTCATATAAGATCAATGGTAAGATTACCGATAAAATACCTTACGGAATTGTGGATGAAAAAATTGAACCGGTATATGAAGTATTTCCGGGCTGGCAAACGGACCTGGAGGGTTGCCGGAAAAAAGAAGATCTTCCTCTTGCATTATTAAATTATCTGCAGTTTCTTGAATGGCATCTCAAAGTACGCATTTCGATGTTGTCTGCAGGCCCTGAACGCGACAAACTCATTATTTTGTAATTTACTGCTGCAATGCGAAAATGGCGGTCATATAGCGGAACTCCTGTTGATGATCATCATGCCCGGTTGCTGGCGTTCGCAAAGGAGTATGCAGCATTTGCCCTGCTTGATTCCTGTAACAATACCGTTTACGGCGAAAACACCTTCGATATTTTATTAGCTGCCGGATGTCGTGATAAACTGGAATGTAATGCAGGTGATGCCTTTGAACAATTAAAACAATTTACGGGAAAAGATCATTGCTTCGGTTATTTCGGGTACGATCTCAAAAATGAAATTGAAACGCTCCATTCGACGCGTGAAGATCATGTTGGTTTCAGCGACATGGTATTTTTTATTCCTGAAATCATCATCAGCATAAAAAATAATCAATTACACATCGGGATCGGGGAGGAGGAAAGTGATACTGCATTCGATTTGATATATGAACGGTATCTGCAGCTTAATGAAAATATTCCGCAACAATCGCATCCCATTCAATTAACGGAACGTATCCCGCCGGTAAAATACAGGGAAATCATTGCTGAGATCCGCGATCATATCATCGAGGGAGATATTTATGAGATGAATTTCTGCCAGGAATTTTTTGCAGAAAATGTTTTTATCGATCCCTTTACCGTTTTTAAAAAATTAAGTCGCGATTCCAAAGCACCTTTCTCGGTATTGTTCAGATGGAAAAATAAATTCCTGCTATCGGCAAGCCCGGAGCGTTTTTTAAAGAAAACCGGTTCCCGCATCCTTTCCCAGCCGATCAAGGGCACAGCTGCCCGCGGTGCAGATAACGAATCAGATATTTACAACCGGGAGCAATTGCGTAACAGTATCAAGAATAAAGCAGAAAATGTAATGATCGTTGACCTCGTGAGAAATGATCTTACACGGTCGGCGGTAACGGGAACCATTCAGGTAGATGCATTATTCGGGATCTATACTTTTGAACATGTGCACCAGATGATTTCCACTATCTCTGCAACGGCGCGGGATACACTGCATCCGGTCGACATCATAAAAAATGCATTCCCGATGGGCAGCATGACCGGCGCGCC
>CAYTFT010000268.1:0-4291 GCA_964437155.1 uncultured Chitinophagales bacterium
TTACTTTTTCTTTTTGCGGCTGTTTTTCTGCCATCGGTTCAGATACAGGATAATTACCCGTTGCTTCCGTTGAAATATCCTGTGCGGATTTTTCGAACTGACTGATCTCTTCCGGCGCCACATGCACAAGATCGGTGCGGTTCAGATATTCAAATCCAAGCAGTCTGAAAACATAGTCTACTATCGAGGTAGAAAATTTAATATTCGCATGGTCGACCGGACCGCTTGGTTCAAATCGTGTGAAGGTGAATTTATCGGCGAATTCTTCCAGCGGAACACCGTATTGTAATCCGATAGAAACCGCAATCGCAAAACAGTTCAGCAACGATCTGTACGATGCACCTTCTTTATGCATATCGATAAAGATCTCTCCTAATGTTCCATCTTCATATTCACCGGTGCGGACAAATATCGTCTGACCGCCAATTTTTGATTTCTGCGTGAAACCGGAACGTTTCGCCGGTAATTTTTTCCGTTCCACAACACGCGATAACTGGCGCTTGAAAATTGTATCCGTTGAAACGGCAATTATCTGACGTGCAGCTTCAAGAACTTCTTCGCTGGTCCATTCATGCTTCGGCGCTTCGGTGGTTTCTTTTGAATCGCTTTTGGTTGAAAGCGGCTGCGACAATTTAGAACCGTCGCGATATAATGCATTTGCTTTTAATCCTAATTGCCAGCTCAGCATATAACAGCTTTCAATATCTTCCACTGATGCTTCATTCGGAAGATTAATTGTTTTGGAAATTGCACCGGAAATAAACGGCTGCACAGCACCCATCATGCGCACATGGCCATGCTGGTGAATATACCGCTGTCCGATCTTACCACATTTATTCGCGCAGTCAAATACAGAATAATGTTTTTCCTGCAGTACGGGTGCGCCTTCAATTGTCATGGTTCCGCAAATATGATCGTTTGCTTTTTCGATCTCTTCTTTTGCAAAACCGATTGCACGCAATAAATTAAATCCGGGCTCGGTATAATGTTCTTTGCTGTAACCGAGGCGGTTCATGGTCGCATCACCGAGTGTAAATACGTTGAATACGAAATTAATATCAAATGCAGATGCAACTACTTTATCCAGATGTTCAATTTCTGAAACCGTAAATCCTTTCTGTGCAAGTGTATCGTGATTGATATAGGGCGCATTTTTAAATGTACCGGTTCCTTTAGCATAATTCACGATCGACTCAATACTATCGTCTTTATATCCAAGATTTTTTAATGCGAGTGGAATCGACTGATTGATAATTTTAAAATATCCGCCGCCGGATAATTTTTTAAATTTCACTAAAGCAAAATCCGGTTCAACACCTGTTGTATCACAATCCATTAATAAACCGATCGTGCCTGTTGGTGCAATTACCGTTGCCTGCGCGTTGCGGTATCCGAATTTTTCGCCGAGTTGTAAAGCGCCGTCCCATGCATTGCATGCTGCCTTTAATAAATATTCAGGGCATAAAGCCTGATCGATGCCCATCGGTTTAATTTCAAGGCCTTCGAAATTATCAGCAGCATTATAAGCGGCATAACGGTGATTGCGCATTACACGCATCATATCTTCTTTATTCAGGTCGTATCCTTTGAATGTTCCAAGGAAACCGGCCATCTCAGCAGATGTTTTATATGCAATACCCGTCATGATCGCAGAAATGGATCCTGCTATTGCACGAGCCTTATCGCTGTCATAAGGAATTCCCGAAACCATCAGCACAGAGCCGAGATTTGCAAATCCGAGTCCGAGTGTGCGGAATTCATAGGATAATTCTGCTACTTCTTTACTCGGAAACTGCGCCATCAAAACAGAAATTTCAAGAACGACGGTCCAGATGCGGCAGGCATTTTCAAATGCTTCTACATTGAATACAAGTTTTTCGTCGTCATAAAATTTGCGCAGGTTCAATGAAGCGAGGTTACATGCCGTATTATCGAGGAACATGTATTCGCTGCATGGGTTCGATGCGTTGATGCGTCCTGATTTCGGACAGGTATGCCATTCGTTGATGGTTGTATCGTATTGCATGCCGGGATCAGCACAACGCCATGCGGCATATGCAATTTTTTCCCAGAGTTTTTTCGCATCCACGGTTTTCATCACCTTACCGTTGGAGCGACCCACGAGTTCCCACTGTTCACCAGCTTCCAGCGCCTTGAAAAATTTATTGGGAACACGTACTGAATTATTTGAATTCTGACCGGATACCGTGCGGTATGCTTCGCCTTCATAATCAGAAGAATATCCCGCAGCAATGAGAGCGGCAACCTTATCTTCTTCTTTTACTTTCCAGTCGATAAAACTTTCAATTTCGGGATGGTCGAGATCCAGGCAAACCATTTTGGCAGCACGGCGTGTTGTTCCGCCCGATTTAATTGCACCTGCGGCAGCATCACCGATTTTAAGAAAACTCATAAGTCCGGAAGATGTTCCGCCACCGGATAATTTTTCACCTTCTCCGCGGATCTTGGAATAATTTGTTCCCACCCCTGAGCCATACTTGAATATACGGGCCTCGCGCGTAAGCAGATCCATGATCCCGCCCGGATTTACCAGGTCGTCATCCACACCTAAAATAAAACAGGCATGCGGCTGCGGGCGCTCATAAGCTGAAGTTGATTTTGTAAGTTCACCTGAATCGGGATCAACATAATAATGTCCCTGCGGTTTTCCTTTAATGCCATATGCAGAATATAAACCGGTATTGAACCATTGCGGAGAGTTTGGTGCTCCCATCTGGCTCACGATCATATAAATGAGTTCATCGTAAAATATCGCAGCATCATTCGACGAAGCGAAGTAGCCGTATTTTTCTCCCCATTGCTTCCAGCAATCTGCAAGGCGATGTGCTACCTGACGGATGGAAGTTTCGCTTCCGGTGCTGCCATCGGGTTGCGGAACACCCGCCTTTCTGAAATATTTCTGCGCGAGAATATCCGTGGCCACCTGACTCCAGTCCGCGGGCACTTCCACATTGTGCATTTCAAATACGGCATCACCGGTTGTGTTCCGGATCACCGAAGAGCGCATTTCATAATTGAACTGATCGAAGGGGCTCACTCCTTCTTTCGTAAAGTAACGGTTAAAATGCAAACCGCCTTTGGATTGTTTCGCTTTGGCCATGATGATAAATTATTAGGGGTTCGGGTTTCTACTAAGTTGGTTATTGACAGAAAAACCTCCCGGATTTTCCTGAGAGGTTTCACGAAAGTAGGACATAAAACTGTTTAGAAACAAGTAACATTTTTCCACGCCCCTGTTTATAAACGGGCTTATGTATGATTTACTAAGCATGGGTTTGTACACATATATTTTTTACTAATTTGTGGTCCGTAAAATATGGACAGTTAATGTTGAAATAAACATAGCAAATGGGGAAAAAAATCCCGTAAAAAATTTGGAATGTGGAATTTATTGGTTTTAGTGATAGAGAAAAGGCCTTATCTGTTATAACATGCAGAATAAAATGCCGTTTGCGTGCAAAACAGGCAATCTTGAATACAATACATCATCCGCAATAATTGTGTTTTGTTGTATACGGATTTTATTAACGGACGGAATAAGTGAATGCTGAAAAAAATGACAGATCCGGAAAAGGTATGTAATTTTAATACAGGAAGATTAAAATATGTTTGCAGAGATAGATTCTTATATTGCTAAATTCACTACCCTCACAACAGAAGAAACAGAATTCTATCATGCACTGCTGGAATATAAAAAAGTACCCAAAAAAACATTTCTGCTGCGCGAAGGAGAGATTTGTGATTTCGAGGCTTTTATTATCAGCGGATGTATGCGCAGTTATTATATTGATGAGAAGGGTGACGAAGTAATAATTCTTTTTCCTTCGGAGAACTGGTGGGCGAGTGATATTGCATCTTTCTACGCACAAAGCCCGTCGGATATTTTTATTGAAACAATTGAACCCTGTGAGATACTATCGATAAATTATAATAATAAGCAGCGGTTATATAAAGAACTCCCGAAATTCGAACGTGTATTCAGAATACTGGTGCAACGTTCGCACACCGTTCTGCAGAAACGATTTTTTAATACCGTTGCGCGGCCGGCGAAGGAACGCTATCTCGAATTTTTGCAGAAATATCCTTCCCTCCCGAATCGTGTTCCACAACATTATATAGCGAGTTATATAGGTATCTCTCCGGAATTTTTAAGCAAGATCAGAAAAGAACTTGCCGGGAAATGAATAATATGCGTGCAACCTTTAGCCAGCGTACCATGCAGGAAAAATCATATTGCGTGTTGACTGCATGCAGCAATAACTCCGGCGAT
>CAYTFT010000269.1:0-4284 GCA_964437155.1 uncultured Chitinophagales bacterium
TCAATCCGATCGCTGTCACCAGACAGGCAGCCGCAAATACAAGCGCCGCGACCAGAAATAAAACAGGTGCACCGAATATTCCTGCCACGCCAACACCAAGTCCCACAACAGCAGTTCCTGTGCCTGCAACTACAAATGGCTCGAGCTCCGGTTCTACTTTTGTTGTATCCTTATCATACTTAAATGCAACATTTTCAGAAATTACAGTGCGGGCAGGATTGACACCTGTTAAAGAATTATCCGCATAATATTCAGGTGCATCGGAAACCGCAGCCTTGTCGGCAGAAAAACCGGAAGGCGCTGTACTCTTTCCGGAATCAGTATTTGTCTCGCCGACTACTTCGCGGGCAGGAAAACCGGTTGTGCGTGACAATGCACAGCCTGAAAATAAATAAGTTGCAGTAAGGAGGATAATAAACGGACGCAAGATCTTTGTTTTATTGACGGAGGCAAAAATATGCATTATTGCCCAATACCTTTCATAAAAAAACCCGGCCTCTCAGCCGGGTTCCTGCGTTATCTGTAAGTTGCTATGTAAGATGTAAGTGCATCCACTGAACTGCTGAACCAGAATTCCCTGTTCACAATATAATATGCCTGTGGATCGATTACCCTGGAATAAGCCGCCTTCGCGATTTCCAGCCGGGAATCCTCAAAATACATGATTTGCATCAATCCCGCTATTTGCGATGCAGTAAACCAATTGTCACGAAGTGCCTGTTGCACAACAGCAAGACGGGTATCTTCGAACCACTGGTCCTTCACAATACCCACAAGCCTGTCGTATTCCGCACCATTTATAGCAACCGGAGCCATAATAACCGGAGCCGGCTGGCAATTTTGCGGATACCAGGGTGCGGGATCCTGATCGATATAATTATAGGATACAAGCGCGTCAACATTTTTGATATAAAATCGTCCGAAATTGTCTACCACACCTTTGATGAGTGATGCAGGCTGGATATATAATTTTCCGGAATAAATCCTGACCATTTCGGTATTAGAATAATATCCGCTGTGTACAACACGCTCATTAAATATTTCAAGATAATGATTTCCGGGTGTGATATTGCTGACTGAAAATTTCCGCACCGGTTCATTAAAGAATTTTCCGTCAATAGCAACTGTCATCATTCCGGCACCGTTGAGTTTGATTTCAAATGTTGACGTTGGATGCTGCACATTGAAATCGTAAAGAGAAGGGGGATAAGCAAGGGCAATTTGCATATTACATACAATTGCGATAATCATTTTTGGTAATGCATTTTTCATAATTCCTCCTTTTTTCAGACAGGGATTCCATTATCGTGCCATCTGTAAAATGATTCCGGCAGAGAGGCCCTGCAGCATGCAATCAGCGCCCGCCGGCATGCATCTGTTTTTTGGATGAACATCCGTATTTTTGCGGTATGATCGCAAAGGATACCATAAACAGGATCGTTGATGCAGCGCGCATTGACGAGGTTGTGGGGGATTTTGTGCATCTGAAAAAAAGAGGCGTGAATCTGATCGGCCTCTGCCCTTTTCACAACGAAAAAACACCCTCCTTCACAGTAAGTATCCCGAAAGGAATATACAAATGTTTCGGATGCGGCAAAGCCGGAAATGCAGTTTCATTCGTAATGGAGCACGAACATTTTACGTACCGTGAAGCATTAAAATATTTAGCGACAAAATATAATATTCCGGTTGAGGAAAAAGAAAGAACGGAAGAAGAAATACAGGAAGAAACGCGCAAGGAAAGTTTATATATCATCAACAGTTTTGCGCAGAATTATTTCTCGGAACAATTACTCCATTCTGAAGAGGGACAAAATATCGGAATGAGTTATTTTGAGGAAAGAGGATTACGGCGCGACACGATCGAAAATTTCAAACTGGGATATTGTCCTTCTGCGGGAGATGCATTTACGCAGGAAGCAATCCGCTCCGGATATAAGATCGAATTATTACAGCAACTCGGACTCACTTCGCAATATGATAAAGATTTTTTCCGCGGCCGGGTGTTATTCACGATTCAGAGTGTGAGCGGAAAAGTTTTAGGCTTTGGCGGACGTACGCTGAGTGCCGATAAAAAGATCCCTAAATATATCAACTCGCCCGAAACAGAGATCTATTTAAAGAGCAAGATCGTTTACGGCATTTACCAGGCGAGAAAAGCAATTACGCAGTCAGATGAATGTTATCTGGTTGAGGGATATATGGATGTGATCTCACTTCACCAGAGCGGCATTGAAAATGTTGTCGCTTCATCGGGTACATCACTCACCCAGGATCAGGTTCGTTTAATTAAACGATATACTACCAACCTGACGATCCTGTACGACGGAGATGCAGCCGGTGTAAAGGCAGCGCTGCGCGGACTCGAGATCGCATTAGAAGAAGGAATGAATGTGAAGGTGGTTTTATTGCCTGCGGAGGATGATCCGGACACGTATGTGCAAAAACTCGGCGCCGACGGATTCAGAAAATTCATCGCCGATAATAAAAAGGATCTTATTCATTTAAAGACGGATCTGTATCTGGAGGAAGCGAAAAATGATCCGGTAAAAGTGGCCGGTATTATTAAAGATATTGTGCAAAGCATCGCATTGATTCCCGATTCGATCACGAGAAGTCTGTATTTAAAACAAACAGCGCGCACTTTACATGTTGAAGAACAATTACTTGTTTCTGAAAGCAATAAACTCCTCCGGCAGAAAGCCGTTAATAAACTCAATCCGTACGACAAGGCAACGGTGGAAACACAGGATTTCCTTCCTGCTGCAAAGACACAGCCAGTATTTACCTTTCATCTGGATGAGCCGCAGGAACGCGACATCGTGCGATTATTGCTGGAAAACAGCAATTTCGAGATAGAAGGAGAAAACGCCATTGCACGTATTCTCCGCAACTTGTATGATGTGGAAATTGAGAATGAATCATACAGAAAAATCGTGGATGAATACAGATCTTATTATCAGCATAATGAATTTTTACCACAGGCTTTTTTTATTACGCATGAAGATGAAAATGTAAAAAAGATCACGCTCGATCTGTTGCAATCGCCTTATGAACTCAGTGAGAACTGGTTAAAGATGCATGATGTTCCCATTACCGATAAACAATTTCTCGCCAGAAAAGATATTGTAAAAGCCATTTCCATCCTTAAACTGAAAAAGATCATCAAAATGAAAAATGATGTGGAAATACGATTGAAGGAATTACAGGAATTGTCGATAAACGATAACTATGACGAAATAATGCTTTGTCAGAAAGAATCCATTCAGTTGCAGTCATTCATTAAAAAACTCGCAGCGGATACAGGCACCGTCGTACTCCCCTATCTGAAACAATAAACCACCAAAAAATTATCTGAACCAGTTGCGTTCCTTTAATTTGAATCCCATATTCCTGTAAAGGTCGAGGATATCTTCCCATTCGGTTTTTTCAAGAATATGGATTACATCCCAGCTTTCGTTGAACCAGTGTTCTTCATTTTCCTGTATCGTCCTGTTTTTATCGATCCCCATTTCAGCAAGATTCAATGCCGTTTCAATGATATTGATCTGTGTATGTATTTTTGTGTTGAACCGGTTGCTGAACCGATATTCGATAAGCCGTCTCCGCAGGCGCTCCACCGTTGCACTTAATGTCATCGTTTAAGCATTTTGGCATGCATGCATTATTCCGCTGAATCCTTTTTATTATTCCCGCTGAATTTTACGCCATATTTGATCATGATATTTCGCGGCGCTTCCATCATGGCCGGGCGGATGGTATACTCCCTGTTGAGTAAATTTCCGCAGATGATGGATATCTCACTTGCATCATTAAATAAATAGGCAACGCGCAGGTCCACAATATAATCGCCGGAATCGTGTGCATCGCGGTATTCCTGTAATCCCTGAACAATATAGCTTTCCGTACCGGGAATGACCGGTTCCACAAAAGCAGCGTCAACGGCTTCCATGAAACTGTAATACGATCCGGTAACCCCTATCCGCACCTTTTTAATTGTTGACTCCATGTCGAATTTCACTGTATGGCGGAAACGATATTTCAACACATTATAATCCGCACTGGAGAGTGCATTTTGCAAAGAATCAAAATCCAGAAATTTCGGATCGATATAGGTATATCCAAGAATCAGAGTGGTGGGAATCGTGCCGAGTTTGCCTTCTCCTATCAGTGAAATTTCTGTTCCTATAATGCGCGTATCTCCGATATTCAGACTTTTAAATCCATGATAAGGAAAGAATGGTATCTGTTCCGGATAATATCCGAAAGTAAATTCCATCATAT
>CAYTFT010000270.1:0-4273 GCA_964437155.1 uncultured Chitinophagales bacterium
AGGGAATTTTTTTCCATTAATAATTTTCACTTTCCACTTCAATATTCATTCAGACCGGACAGTAAGGTTTATTTCTCCTTTTCATTACATTTTCCGGACAACATTCCGCACTGCTTTATGATCATATAAATAATTGAGGATATACATTCCGGGTAAAAGATCGGATGTATTTAAAATGGTATGTCCTGCCTCTGACGAAACGCGCAGGATTTCCCTTGCATTTATATCTGTAAGAATGATAATACCGTTTTCAGATGTGCCTTCTATGGTAAGTTCAGTAGTGAAAGGGTTCGGGAATATTTGAATAGTGGCATCCTCAGAACGGAGTTCGAGTGCGACAATAGAAGAAACAGATTCTTCGCCGTTGAGATCGGTTTGCCGGAGACGGTAATAATTGATTCCGTTTGCCGGAAATGCATCAGTAAGGGTATAATGCAATTCAACATTTGAATTTCCTGCGCCGTCAACCTCACCGATTTTTTCAAAAACCTGGCCGTTCACGCTTCGCTCAACTGTGAAATAATCATTATTTATTTCGGTGGCCGTACTCCATTTTAATACGGCGACACTTCCATGCCGTTCAGCAGTAAATGAAATTAATTCTATCGGCAATATTGTACAGACATTCTGTAAGATCGAAACAGTGGATCCGCTGTTTGTTACAGCAATATCCGGTTTGGCGTCGCCGTCAAAATCATCAATGCCTGCATCGTACGAAACGCCTGATGGCAGATCCACACGCGCTGCAAAGGAAACGGTTCCCGGAACACTCGTATTACGAAAAACACTGGTGACATTCAAAGTATAATTACAGGCAACAATATCCGGTTTCCCGTCACCATTTAAATCACCGAATGCAACGCCGTAATGGGTAAATGTTCCGGCAGGTGTTGCAAAATCCTGTCGGGGTGCAAAAGTGATGGCACCCGGAGAACTTGTATTTCTGAATATCGCTAATGTAGCGACATCGCGGTTTACAATTGCGATATCCTGTTTGCTGTCGCCGTCGATATCACCCACATGCACAAAATACGGAACGGTACCCGGTGCAAAATCCTGTCGCGCGGCAAATGAAATAGTTCCCGGACTGCTTGTATTTCTAAATACAGAAAACATATTACTTGTGAAGGCAGTGATCGCGACGTCGGGTTTGCCATCACCATCGAGATCACCCACATCAATTTTATGCGGCTGTGATGTTGTCGTAAAACTTACACCGGCGGCAAACGAAATAATTCCGGGGCCGGTGCTCGTATTCCGCAAAACCCATAAACAATTTCCCGACCAGTGAACGGAGAGAAGATCCGGTTTCCCATCGCCGTCAATATCAATAATTCTGTTTCCGTTTCCCTGTCCGGAGGATGCTGTAAAATCCTGACGCGCTGCAAATGAAATTGTTCCGGGTACACTTGTATTTCGATATACTGAAACAAATGTTCCGCCGCCGTTTCCGCCAAGCGCAACATCCGGTTTCCCGTCGCCGTCGAAATCACCAATGGAAACCTCATTCGGTTGTCCGCCTGCCGCCCAGGGAAATGTAACTTTTGGTGAAAATGCAATTACACCCGGTGTGCTGATATTGCGTGTAACTGTAAAATAATTATTGAAATAATCGGGAATTATAAGGTCCGCTTTTCCATCGCCATCGATATCACTTATTTCAACATTATGTGATCCGCCCTGTACTGTTATTGCGGAAGAAAAACTCGATGCGCTGCTGCAGCTTGTTGTAACGATAAATGGTTTTGCCGAATATGCAGTGGTATGCGTTGCGAGATTCGTTACGGTGATGTACTGATAATTTGCTTCAGCGGGAACGGTTGCTGTGATTGATGTTGCCGACGAAGCCGAAACAACGGCCATCGTTGCCCCGAAATAAACAATATTGTTCGCCGGCGTAACATTAAATCCGGTTCCAGTGATCGTAACCACAGTTCCTACCGGGCCTGATCCCGGCGAAAATGTCGTGATGGTTTGTGCAGAGGAAGTAAATCGAATAAAAACAATTATCAAAAATGAAATTGCGACCCCAAAATTCTTTCGAAGCGGAGATGTATTCATGTAATGATTCAATATTCCGTTTTTCACTTTCATGGATAATGCATTTTCGGGAAACATAATTCCCATATAATTTCCCTAAGTAAAATTACGCAGGAATCAGGCCGGTCCACGTGATATTTGTCACATCCCCGGATAACATATGTCAATCGAATTACTTGAATTATTCGCGGCCAACCGGTAAATGCTTTGCGGCAAATTCCGGCAATTTTTGCCAAAGGCGCATATAACTCTGGTATCGCTGAGTAATAGCGACTGCCCTAAGTCCGGTTGTATGCCTTAAATTGAGGTTAAGTTCCATATGCTTACCAGCAGGAAAGAGATTTATGTCTGTATCAGGGTGCTAAATTGTCCATCTTTTTTTCCTAAAAGGGTAACTGCCAATTTGCATTATTCCATTATTTATCCATTATTTATTGTTTACCTTGTGATACAATTGAACCCATCTGTTGTAATTGCCCATCAATAATAAATATCGAATACACAACCCGTAATTAATTCAACTATAAAAACACATTATGAAAAATTCACTCGTACTTACCATCCTTCTCCTGCTGCATGTTGGCATGACCTATGCGCAAACCAATGTATTTCCGGCATCCGGTTCTGTTGGCATCGGCACAGTCGCACCTGCCGCATCTGCCATACTTGATATCACTGCGACGGGTACCCCGCAGGGGGTATTGATTCCGCGCATGACCATCACCCAGCGTGGGTCAATTGTCTCCCCGGCAACCGGCCTGCTGATTTATCAGACAAACTCAACCCCCGGATTTTACTATTATACCGGTACGGCATGGACACCCGTTACACCGGCTGCCGGGGCTACCCGAAACCTCAATAATCTGATCACAACATCCATCAATGCCGATTTGGTCCCTGCAACAAACAATGCGCGAAATCTCGGTTCAAATACGATCCGCTGGAAAACGATCAATTTATACAATCTGAAATTTGCAGATGGCAGCAATCAAAGCACGGCAGCAAAAAATTACATTGCCGGAAGTGGCATTTCAATCACAGGGCCAACAATAGCCAACACTGCTCCGGATCAAACAGTCACTCTAACCGGAAGCGGCGCTACATCCGTAACGGGAACATATCCCAATTTCACCATATCATCAGCCGATAATAATACTACCTATTCTGCGGGATACGGATTATCCTTAACCGGAACCACATTCGATAATACTGCACCTGACCAAACTGTGGTGTTAAATAACGGAACAGGTATAAACATCACTGGCAGCTATCCGAATTTTACCGTTAATGCCACCGGTGGTACTTCACCATGGTCCATTGCAGGAAGCGATATTTATTATAATAGTGGGAATGTTGGTATCGGAACTTCCAGTCCCTCCTCAAAATTAGATGTTGTTGGCGGCGACGCGAAAATAAATGGAGTTATAATAGGTATAGGTTCGGGTGGAATTAATACTAATACTGTTTGCGGTATTAACGCGCTTATTGCCAATTACAGCGGGTATCAGAACACTGCATTGGGCTACGGAACGCTTGTTACAAATTTTTATGGTGGAGGCAACACTGCCGTGGGCAGCACATCCCTGGAACAAAATTATGGGGGCGGTTCAAATACCGCAATTGGTGCATGGAGTATGACAACCAATGTATGGGGAAATCAAAATACAGCCATTGGTGCGGGTGCTAATGTTGCATCGGCATCGCTGAATAATGCAACGGCCATTGGCGCATATAGCGTTGTTTCAACAAATAATACATTGGTGCTCGGTAACAACGCGGTAACACAAATCGAATTCAATGGCGCACTGATGCCTTATTACGGAGGCAGCTATCATGCAGGAAGCGCGGGCCAGATTTTGGTCTCTTCCGGCCCTGGTGTTGCTCCGCAATGGGCTGATCCAGCAGGTGGTGGAGGAATTTGGTCGCAATATGGCAATGCAGGTACTAACGATGCAACAAATTTCATCGGAACAACCGACAATGTTCCTTTGAATTTTAGGGTTGATAATCAAAAGGCGGGAAGGATAGATCAGATTTTATCAGCTGCCTATTTTGGATATGGCGCAGGAGGCACAACGCTCAGCTCTCAAAATAATACAGCCATCTATTGGCGTTGGCGATGATGTTTTGCGGAAAAAGAATGCTGCTCAGCGTGTTGTCCTGCACGCCGCTGCGCAAGCGGTCGATGCGCGCGGTGCGATTGAGTCCCAACAAACCGCCGACCCCGTTGAGC
>CAYTFT010000271.1:0-4258 GCA_964437155.1 uncultured Chitinophagales bacterium
TGGCAAAACTGATATTGAATTCGAAGTATGGGATGATAACCGTAAAATCGGTACATTACTTATCAGTAAAGGGGCGATAGTTTGGAAACAGGGCAGCTACAAAAACTATGGTTACAAATTATCGTGGAATAAATTTGATGAATGGGTCCGTATCGAAGGAAGGCGAATAAGACTTAAAAAATAATTAATGTTCTTAATTTTAAATAATTATCCCTTTATATCTTCTGTTTCATCCACTTAAACCCAGTGACAAAATAATGTTCTCCGTCGGGCCAGAAAGTTTCGCCTTTCGTGAGCCATGAAATTCCGAATGCTTCAACGGCAAGAGTTTCCATAATGAAGGTGAGTGGAAAATCGCCAACCCATTCCTTCACCGGCTTGCATAAAAAATAGACGATCAGAATTCCCATGCTGATCAATATTGTCCATCCGCAGATACGGTAAATAATATTCCGCTTCGCCTTTTGCGTGCGGTGTCCTTTTGCATCCTGCAATTCGGATGCATCCGTTTTGGGAAAATATTTGAGCGACATTATTGCGAGAGCAATAAAAAAACATCCGGCAAAAAGGAGATGCACTTCAAAAGAATTTATTTTGGCAACAGATTCATGGGCAGAATGCACTGTAAAGGATTCACGCAAATATTTTGTCCGTGTCGGATTGAATACAACACCCAGTGCACATAATCCTGCAAACGAGGTTAAAAGATTTTCATTCCGTTCGTAACCTTTGTACGTAAAAAGAAAAACGCCCAGTACACTCATGAGCACTACAAATAATTCACCTGCGCTGGTATAATAATAATCGCTGATCGCATTTTCAACGGCACGGTCGTGACCGATCGTTCGCGTAAAAATGATCAGAAGCAGCGGTAAAAAAACGCCGCAATAGCCGATGAAATTACGTAATGCGAGATAGGAAAAAACAAGTTGGTTCCCGGCCTCCTTGTTGCGGTCGGCAGTTCGGGGTGTGTTCTCGGTGTGCATAGAATTGAAATTTTATTCCGGTAAAAGAATTTATTAAAATTGAATTTATGTTCATTCTTTTCGCATTCCCCACGATTCTATAAATACATAGGAATGCACAACTGCCTCGAAATCCTGCATGTATTGTAAAAATGCATTTTCCTCAATAACGGCAAAGCTTATTTTCAGACAGCAGGTACCTGCGTCGATATATGCATTCGCCTGCCGGTTCAATTCATTGTTAATGAGAAACGGCGAAAAATAGATAATGCGCGCCTTTATTTTTTCATCGATAGAAATTATTGAATCATGTTCAATATGCATATTGCCGTAAATTGAATCTGACGCTTCGAGATCCCCTTTAACCACTAAATCAATATTATCATACCCCGGTTCATACGAAACATCCAGTGCATAAATAAACCGGTTTCCTGTATCGCGGGTTTTACCCTTCGGAATTAATAATGCGAACCGCGTGGTTTCCACCTCCGACTGATAAAAATACCAGCCCGGAGGAGATGTGAGTTTATAGACCATGTTCGGAGCATTGATTGTTGCTGTTACCTGCGCATTTGAATCCGACATACAGTAAAACAGAAAAGTAAACAGAAACAGAATAAACAGGCGCATACAGTAAAGGTACAGATTTATTACTAATCAGCATGATGCATTAAACCCTGCACATTCCTGATCCGAAAAAAAACAGAATCTTCTGCTCAAAATATAATGGTTGTTTTTCATAATACTGAAAATCAGTCCGCGTTCATTTTCACGAACAGTTTGCTCCGACAGAAGGCATATTAATACCCTATCTTTGCAGCATGAATTATTTACAGGTAGAATCACTCAGCAAGATGTATGATACGAAGGTGTTGTTTAAGGATATAACATTCAGCATCAATAAAGGGCAAAAAGTGGCGCTTGTGGCAAAGAACGGAGCGGGTAAGACCACACTCATGAAAATTATCATGGGAAAAGAATTTGCCGACAGCGGTAAAATCAGCCTGCGCAAAGATATTACCATCGGATTTCTTGAACAGGATCCTGCGCTCGATGCGCATATGACGATTATCGAAAATGTGCTCAACGGAGATTCACCTGTTGTAAATGTTATCAGGTCGTATGAAGAAGCGCTCCTTGCGCAACAACATGATTATACGCCTGAAACCGCAAAAGCTGTGGAAAAATGGCATGAAGAAATGACCATCTTCGATGCCTGGGATTATGAACTGAAGATCAGACAGATCTTATCGCAATTGCAGATCACCGAACTGGATCAGCCGGTGGGGACATTAAGCGGCGGACAAAAAAAACGTGTTGCACTTTCGAAATTACTGATCATGGAACCCGATCTGGTAATAATGGACGAGCCTACCAATCACCTCGATATTGAAATGATCGAGTGGCTGGAAGAATATCTCACCGCAAAGAATATGACGTTGTTCCTGATCACGCACGACAGATATTTTCTTGACCGTGTATGTACGCAGATCCTGGAACTCGATAATGGGAAATTATTTCCCTATAACGGAAATTATTCGCTGTATATCGAAAAAAAAGCGCACAGGGAAATGGTGGCTGCCAGCGAACTGGATAAAATAAAAAACACGTATCGCCGTGAACTCGACTGGGTGCGGCGCATGCCCAAAGCACGCAGCACAAAAAATAAAGCACGACTTGATGCATTTGATGAAATTGCAGAAAAAGCTGCTGCAAAAAACAAACAGGAGGATCTAAAACTCGATGTGAAGATCACGCGCATGGGCGGAAAGATCCTTGAGATGCATAAAGTATCAAAAGCATACGGATCGAACATCATTCTGAAAGGCTTTACCTATTTATTTAAACGCTACGATAAGATCGGGATTGTCGGGAAGAACGGAGTAGGAAAAACAACTTTTCTCAACCTGATCATGGAACTGGAAAAACCGGATGCAGGAAAAATTATCACGGGCGAAACGGTTATATACGGATATTACTCGCAGGACGGTATACAGTTAAAAGAGGATAAAAGGGTTATTGAAGTGGTGCGGGATATTGCGGATTTTATTCCGCTTGCCGACGGATCAAAACTGAGTGCATCCCAATTGCTTACGCGATTTCAGTTTGCTCCTGAAAGTCAATACGCCTATGTAGGGAAATTAAGCGGCGGTGAAAAACGCAGGTTATACCTGATGACCATCCTGATCAAAAATCCGAACTTTCTTATCCTGGATGAACCCACGAATGATCTGGATATTTTAACCCTGAGTATCCTTGAAGATTTTCTTTCCGAATTTCAGGGATGTGTGCTTATTGTTTCCCACGACAGGTATTTTATGGATAAGCTGGTAGATCATGTTTTTGTGTTTGAGGGTGACGGGATTGTCCGTGATTATCCCGGCAATTATTCTGATTACCGCATAAAGGCTGAAGAAGAAAAAAAAGCTGCGGCATTGCAGCAAAAACAAAATCAGGCCGATAAAATAAATATGGAAACACGGCAGGAAAAAACCATATCCCCAAAAACCAAAATTTCCTTTAAAGAAAAGCGCGAATTTGAAGAACTCGGAAAAGAACTGGAAGCGCTCGAAGCAGTAAAAAAACAATTGGAAGCGCTCCTTTCAGAGGGCACACTTCCACATGATGCGATCTATAAATTATCGCAGGACCTGGTTGAAACAATTACGAAGATCGATGAAAAGAGCATGCGGTGGCTGGAGCTGAGTGAAATGATCCCTTCCTGATCGTAAAAAAACAATTCCCGGAATATTTTAATTGCAGAAGAAAACAGGAGTTTATAAAACCTCAAATAATTGTGTTGATGCAGATGTTTTATCCTGTAGTGTTACAAGATAAATGCCGCTGGCGAAACCACTCACATCTACCTCGAGTATATTTCCGCTGATCTTTCCTGCATCAAATTGCATTAAAGTTTGTCCAACGGGATTAGAAATACGCACGGAGATATCGTCTGCAACCTGCGAAATACCGATCTGTAAAATACCGGTAGCAGGATTCGGGAATAATACCATCTGCGTAGCATTTCCGTTAAAATTAAACGCAGGGACAGAAATATTTTTTTCGATTACAAGCATACATTCGTTTCCGTAAAATATTTTGTTGGAAATAGTGAAATTTCCATTTTGCGTATAGGTATGCGGGGCAGAAACGAGATCTGTAACAATTGTGCCGTCGCCAAAATCCCATAATGTGCTGCTGTAACTGCCGGTAATCGCATAATCATGCACCGTTGCAGTAAATGCATTTACGCCGACAGAATATTCCGCATCCGGCAGACCGGCACTATGCAG
>CAYTFT010000272.1:0-4255 GCA_964437155.1 uncultured Chitinophagales bacterium
TTCAGAATGCGGGAAGCACCGTTCGGGCCATAACATTCGGCAGAAATGCGTTCGTTCCAGTCGTGCCAGGGATGCGCAGAATTTTGTTTTTCAATCTCCTCGAGCCATGCATTTTCACGCGGCGGCTGATAAAAATGGCCATGCACACAGATATATCTTTTCACGGCATCAAAATTATAGCTTGCAAAGAAAATATTTGATGATTTTTTCAGGAGGGTGCCCATACTTCTGCATTCAACAGGTACCCGATATGCCTGCGCGCAATTTTAACTAATTTCGCACCATGCGGCAATTGCTGTTTTTTGTATGTATAGGGATGGCAAGTAGTCTTTTTGCGCAGGCATCCTTTGACCACCAGACGATCAACATCGGAAACATCGGTGTGTATGTCACCAACGCGGGTACTTTTGGAAGACCGGATGTACGCAATACGCCGACGGGCGAACCGTCCATGGAGTACCCGATCAATTCAGGAATAGAACATTTATTTGAAGGCGGCATCTGGATCGGTGCACTTTCTGACGGGCAATATCTTGTTTCTACTTCGGCAAAAGATGCTGCGAGTGGTTATACGACCGGTCTTGCGGGATATGAATTTACGGCTGAAACCGGAAATACGATCCATCAGCGAAGCCTGCTTACTTCCAGTGATAATTTTTCCTTCGATGCGATTTCGCATCAGGATATGCTAATTGATTTCAGTGATGAAAATACTGTTGTTCCCGGAACAGCAATTACCATCGCCGATCATACACAACCGTTGTATGCAGATGTGCATCTGGAAACCTATGCATGGAATTATTCGTTCGCCGATTATTTTGTCATTTTAAATTATGCGATCACAAATAATTCGGCAAACAACTGGGACAGTGTATGGTGCGGATTATGGAATGACATGGTGGTGCGCAATGTAAATGTTTCCACGGATTATGGTTCCGCGTTTTTTAATCATGGCGCTTACGGCTATCTGGATACATTATTTACCAATTATGCATTCGATGTGGATGGCGATCCCGGATTTACAAATTCGTATGGTGCGATGCAATTTCTCGGTATTGAATGGAGAGATGCATTTATTCATCCGCATAATAATGATCAGCTAACCGCATCCGGATATCCGGCAGCAAAAGTGAACAGTAATTTCTGGATATTCAATACAACGGCAACTCCGCCGTACGACGCACCGGCGAATGATGTGGAGCGCTACGAAAAATTACGCAACGGATTAAATTATGTTGATCCGTCCGTCACCGATTTTTTACATGACCCGGCCACTTCCGGTGGCCTTACCAATATGATCTCAGCGGGTCCTGTGATCAGCGTTGCACCCGGTGAAACTTTTCATGTGGTGTTTGGTGTGGTATGCGCAAAACAAATGGAAACCGGTGGTGGTACCGGTGCAGAAATGGATGTTCCGGAAGCACAAACAGAATTGGTCGATCATTTAAGCTGGTCGAAGCGCACTTACCTTGGTGAGGACCAGAATGAAAATGGAACTTTAGATACCGGTGAAGATCTGGATGGTGATGCTGTTCTCGACAGATACATTTTACCCGAACCACCGGCTACACCGAAAATGAAAGTGGTTGTTAATGACCGTCAGGTAGAAATTTACTGGGATAATAAAGCAGAATTTTCCATTGACCCGATTTCAAAAGAAATGGATTTTGAAGGATATCGTTTATACCGGACAACCGTGGGCGATGATTTTAATCTGAATATGCTGGGCGATGCAAATCTCATTGCGCAATGGGATCTTCCGGGAAACGCCATTGGCTATAACAATGGATTTAATGCAGTGGAATTAACAGAACCGTTGATCATGGAGGAAGATACTTTTTATTATAAATATACGCTGGACAATGTGCTGAACGGTTGGCAATATCTGCTCGTACTTACTTCTTTCGACCGCGGTGATGCGACATTGAATATTGAAAGCCTCGAGTCATCGTTTGTTGAAAATGCCGTGCGTGTATTTCCGGGTACAACGCCTGTGGAAGATGCCACTACACCGTTGGGTGTGTATCCGAATCCTTATCGTTTACATGCAGCCTGGGACGGCACAACATCAACAACACGTAAGATCATTTTTTATAACCTGCCCGCACAATGTGAGATCACGGTATTTACACAAAGCGGAAATGTGGTGGCCACATTACATCATGATGCTGCAACTTATACCGGAAGCGATAGTGAATGGTTCTCCACTTATGCCGGCGATCAGGAAGAACGCAAGTTTTCCGGTGGTGAACATGCCTGGGATATTCTGAGTGAAAGCAAACAAACCATCAGCCAGGGAATTTATTTATTCAGTGTGAAAAACCTGCAAAACGGCGAAGTGAAACAAGGCAGATTTGTTATTATTGAGTAATTCACGGGAAATTATTTTTCTCTTGTAAAAATCGATATTAGACTGAAAGCTAAAAGTATAGATTATCTTAATGTAAAGATTATCATCTACAAACTGCAACTGCAAATTATCCTTGCTTTGTGGATACCCGCATCAAATCTCAATAGTAGACTGTTGGAGCCTTCACCAAACAAATTTTACGACGGGGCCGACTAAAATGCCGGATCATTCAGCTTCTGCAATAATTTTTGTTCGAAAATATTTTGAAAACTCAAATAACCTTTTTAACTTAGGCAACTAATACAATTACCCAAGCGATGGCGGCGATCCTGGATCCTGGGCGAATCGAACTGTCGCAATCGGCGATACCTATGGCCCCGGAATCGATTGGTATTATAAGGATGATGCTACGACTGAATATGACATGGAGGATGGTGGAGCGACTTTAAATGACCACATTGGCTCATTCGCGACTGACTTGGATCCAAATGAATTATCAGACATCATCGAGGATTGTGATGATTATGTTTTCACCGGATTTGTACCCCAAGCCGAACAAACCGGCAAAACTGAGGAGGGCGGTGATATATCTGATCTAATGAATAAAGTACATGGTCTGGCGGGTGCACCTACAGCAGATCCTGACGCGTGGTATTTTTTGATGCACTATGCATGGAAAGCATTACATAGCGACAGCATAATTATTTCAGAAGCGGACTCCCTTGAATTAATGAGCTACCTTGATGAAACAAGCGTCCCCGAACAATATAGCATTTTAGAATCAGTCCGCATGAAAGATTTTAGTTCAGCATTGGAACAACTCGCATCATTTGAACCGCAATATAGCTGGGACGAAAGTATGTACAATGTAATGTTGATTTCAGCAAGTGAAAGGGATGCCTCAGGTTTTCTGGTACTAACTGAAACAGACAGTGCATTCCTGCTTTCCGTTGTATTGCAAACAACTGCCGAAGGCGGCATTGCAGTTCACTATGCCAGGGCACTTTTAGACACCATTGTCCCATCTGATATTCCGGCTGATTTTGAAGAGAGGATATTAAGCCCTGAGTATCTCAAGGTTTTTCCCAATCCTGCAACATATCAGCTGCATATCAGTGTAAAAAATCCTTCCGAAGATGACTTCATTGAAATTTATAATACTATGGGCATGCGTATTATTTCGCAGCATCCCATTGTACAGGGCAGTGACATGGAAG
The DNA here is from genome assembly GCA_964437155.1 of uncultured Chitinophagales bacterium. Lineage (GTDB taxonomy): Bacteria > Bacteroidota > Bacteroidia > Chitinophagales > BACL12 > UBA7236. Next base: position 3,568 of record CAYTFT010000272.1, read on the forward strand.
TCGATATTTCCCAACTCAATAACGGATTATACATGCTGAAAATTACCCGAACGGATGGAGCACATCAAAGTGCCGGTTTCATTAAATATTGAAAATTATTCGCCGCCAAAATTTACTGATCATGATTATTAATAAATTAATAAGTGCATTTCTAATTCCTGCACTCCTCTGCCTGCCCTTTGCAGTCAATGCCCAAAAAGAAAATGCTAACTGGTTTTTTGGTGATTCCGTTTTGCTCACATTTACAGATACCGGAACCATCTCCACAATGGTTCCGGGCAGGGCATTTGAAGCCAGTTCTTCCATTTCTGATAAAAATGGTAATCTGTTATTTTATTCAAATGGAGAAGATGTATGGAATCGCAATTTTGAATTAATGCCAAATACAGGTTTACAAATTGGAAAATGGGAGGCAAACTGGGGCTCAAGTATAACGCAGGGAACATTGATAATTCCGGATCCAGGGGATTCAACACAATTTTATATTTTTAATTTATTTGATTTCGGATTAGATTTCAATAAGATCGATATGAAACTTGTTGCGGGGTTAGGTGACATATCAGTAAAAAATTCAATTTTACTGAATGATACATATCTGATGGAGGCGATGTGTGGCATAATGCATGGAAATGGCAGGGATTGGTGGGTATTGGTACACCAAATGAGAGCTGCAATTCCGGATTCCACA
>CAYTFT010000273.1:0-4251 GCA_964437155.1 uncultured Chitinophagales bacterium
TAGGCCTTAGGCTTTGGGCCTTTAGCTATCGGCATATTGATGAGATTGCCACGTCGGTCGCTGCGCTCCCTCCTCGCAATGACGCTTCGGAGCAAAGTGTGTGAATTGGAAGAAAATCGGCTATCGGCTTTAGGCCTTAGGCTTTGGGCCTTTAGCTATCGGCATATTGATGAGATTGCCACGTCAGTCGCTCTGCTCCTTCCTCGCAATGACGGTTCAGAGGAAGATCCGGCTGTTCAATTAGCACATCAGCACATCAGCACATTATTCCACATACCATTTACTCACCTGGTTCCAGTCGATCACATTCCAGAAATCGGTGATATAATCGGCGCGTTTGTTCTGGTGCTTCAGATAATATGCATGCTCCCATACATCGATGCCCATGATCGGTTTACCGCGCATTTCTGAAATATCCATAAGCGGATTATCCTGATTTGCAGAGGTAACAATGCTCAGATTATTTGTTTTATCCTTGATGAGCCATGCCCATCCCGAACCAAAAACACTCGTTGCGGCAGTGTTGAATTCTGCTTTGAGCTGATCAATTGTGGACCATTTTTTTGCGATGGCGGTTAGCAGTTCATCGCTCATTTTTGACTCGGCGGCTTTTGGTGACATAAGCTTCCAGAATAAGGAATGATTGAAATGTCCGCCTCCGTGATTACGGATCGCATTTCTTACTGATTCGGGCAACTGACTGATATCGGTGATCAGTTCAACCAATGTTCTACCCTTCAATTCAGGAGCCTTTTCCAGCGCCTCATTCAGTTTTGTTACGTATGTCTGATGATGTTTGTCGTGGTGGATCTGCATGGTGGTCGCATCAATAAAGGGCTCGAGTGCATTAAATTCGTAGCCGAGCGGCGGAAGTTCAAAAACGCCTGCCGCAGGTTCAAATTCCTTAAATTGCACGGCTTCACTCGCTGCAAGGCTCTCAAGTTTCAGGGTATTGATGGCACCCACACCCATCGCTGCCAAAATACTTTTCTTTAAAAAAGAACGGCGGCCTGATTCATTTGAATTTTTCATATCCATTTTTAGTTTGATTAATTACTAAGAAGGATTAAAAGTAACGATTCTCCGATGGATATACTTCAAAAATTTCGTTAACTAATTTTTTACCTTTACCACTTGCTGCATGGCAGATAAAACAGATACTGTACTCCTGAAGGTTGAGGGAATGACCTGCACAAATTGTGCACTCGGTATCACCCGGTTTCTCGAACAAAAAGGTTTGAAAAATGTGCACGTGAATTTCGCCACCGGTGAAGTGTTGTTCGATACAGCAGTTGCACAGGATATCGCACCATACATTCAGGGAATTAATAAACTCGGGTATAAGGTGATCGAAAACGAACCCGCTGCCGGCGCTGCAAAGAAATTACGATTTGATGCCCTGGAAACAAAATTTGCAATTGCCCTCCTTCTTACTGCCCCGCTGCTGCTTTCGATGGTGCCGGCCTTCACCTTCTTACAAAATCATTTGCTGCAATTAATACTTTGCATTCCGGTTTACCTGATCGGTGTATGGCATTTCGGAAAAAGTGCGCTGGGCTCCTTAAAAACCGGTGTGCCAAATATGGATGTACTCATCTTCACCGGATCTTCTGCTGCATTTTTTTACAGTCTTTACGGATATCTGCATCATCTGGGTGATAATTTTATGTTCTTTGAAACGGCAGCCAGTATTATTACGCTGGTATTGCTGGGAAATGTGCTCGAACATCGCAGTGTACAACAAACTACGACCGCGATATCGGATCTCAAAAAATTACAGCCGGAAAAAGCGAAACGTGTTTTATTTGACCTGCTTGCAGGACATGATCAAATAGAGGAAATAAATGTTTCCGAATTAAAAAAGAATGATGTTGTGGTGATCAACACCGGAGATAAAATTCCGGTTGATGGTATTATTTTATCCGGAGAAGCGCTGATCGACGAGAGTATGCTCACCGGTGAAAGCATTCCTGTCCGCAAACAAAAAAATGATGCTGTCACGGGAGCAACATTAAACACCGATGGAATTTTAAAAATGAAGGTGACGGCGCCCGCCTCCGAATCTGTACTGGCATCTATCATTCAAATGGTTAATAAAGCACAGTCGGAAAAACCACCGGTGCAAAAACTGGCGGATAAGGTAAGCGCTGTTTTTGTACCGGTTGTTATGCTCATTGCTGCGATAACATTTTCCCTTGCTTATTTTATTTTTCATCTCTCTGCCGAACGCGCCCTGCTCCAGAGTATTGCGGTGCTTGTGATCGCCTGTCCCTGTGCTATGGGTCTCGCCACGCCAACGGCCATCATGGTCGGATTGGGCCGCGCTGCCAAGAATGGCATTTTAATAAAAGGCGCTGTCACCCTGGAGGCTTTTGCGGAAACGAATTGTATTGTATTCGATAAAACTGGTACACTTACCACAGGAGAATTTATTGTGAGCGATCTGAAAATATACAGCGGAACAGAAGCTGAATTACATGCCATCGTGCACCAGATCGAAAAAAATTCAAATCATCCTATCGCACGATCACTTGTGCAGCATTTCCGTCCCGGCGCACTTATTTCATTTGTTTCCACAGAAGAAAAAAAAGGCCTGGGAATTACTGCCTCGGATACCGAAGGAAATACGTATATCATCGGATCAGCAGCGATGATCCCGGGATTGCAGGAGGACCATGCAGATATTTATGTCGTAAAAAATAATGTTCTGCTGGGTGCATTTTCTATTCAGGATGCGGTAAAACCGGAGGCAAAAGAAATGATCCGTTATTTCAGTTTACATAATTATAAAACGATCCTGTTAAGTGGCGATAAGGAAGAAAAATGCAGTACACTCGCCAAAAATGCAGGCATTGATATCTGGCATAGCAGAAAAAGTCCGGCGGAGAAATTATCTGTTATACATGATTTGAAAAAAGATTATCGCGTGGCGATGGTGGGCGACGGAATAAATGATTCACCTTCACTTGAAGCCGCGGATGTCGGCATATCATTAAGCAATGCCACACAGATCGCGATTAATTCTGCACAGATCATTTTATTGCACGGCAACCTCGATTATCTTGTTCGCGCACACCAGTTCAGCAGAGCCACCTTAAAAACAATTAAACAAAATCTTTTCTGGGCTTTCTTTTATAATGTTCTCGCCATACCGGTTGCCGCCGTCGGATTATTAAGTCCGATCATCGCTGCCCTTTCCATGGCCTTTTCCGATGTATTTGTAATCGGTAATTCCCTCCTGCTGCGCACCCGAAAAATCAACTGACCTCTTTGCAATTCCCTACCTCTAAAATATCAGGCACACAGGCGATCCAGATCTTTCAGGTAGCTCGCTACGGGGCATTGATGTTATCGGGTATATTGCTGTCAAAAAGCGGTTTATTGCAATCGGATATCGGACATTATGAAACCTTTATTCTGATGGCAGGGACATTGAGTTTTTTCTGGATAAATGGTTTGCTGAATGCATTTCTCCCCGTTTACCATAAATTCTCTGAAAAAAATTCCGTGATCTCCGCAACTGCGGTCATTTTATTTGCTGTATCATTTTTCATAATTATTCTGTTAGTCATTTTTAAAGATGCCATCACAGGATTTTTTCAATTTCATGAAGAGCATAATCTCTACACGCTACTGCTTGTATATTTTCTCTTCAATAATATTTCATTTCTGGCGGACTATATCCTCCTCGTTAAAAATAATGTGCGGGGATTGTTGTGGCTGAGTGTTTACCATTTGCTTTTTCAAACGGTACTGATCGCTGCACCAGCATATTTGTACGGAAATATTGAAAGTGTGATCAACGGGCTCATCCTGTTTATTGCAGTCAAATTTCTGATCACGTTAATTATTGTTTCCCGCCATATCCATTTGAAGATCAGCAGCATAATTCTTTCCACTTACCTGAAAACGGCAACTCCGCTTATCGTATCCTTTTTTCTCGGAGGCATTTCCATTTATGTCGATGGCATTATCGTCAGTCATTTATATGATAAATCCACCTTCGCTATGTATCAGTACGGCGCAAGGGAATTTCCTCTTTCATTGCTGCTGGCAAATGCATTCAGCGCCTCCATGGTTTTACAAATGTCTAAAGGCGGGGATCAGATCTCACAGGTATATACCGGTTCACTTAAACTCATCCGCCGGCTTTTTCCGCTCTGTATTGTATTACTCATCGCCAGTAAATGGTTATATCCCGTACTATTTAATCCGCAATTCAGTGCGAGTTATATTTATTTCAATATTTAC
>CAYTFT010000274.1:0-4246 GCA_964437155.1 uncultured Chitinophagales bacterium
GGGAAGGGATTAATTGTAATAAAGTGTATTTCAATTGCCACAAAGCCGCGAAGGACAGGAAGGTGCACGTAGAAATACCTGTCGATTTGCATGAATTACATATCATGATGTACCCGGCTGTTTCACCGGCACACCACCACACCAACACTTCAGCTCTGCAAACGCGTTTTACCCGCGACCGCAGCGCAGTCGAATAAAGTAACTAATAAATTCCGTTTCCAACAAGACTGCAATGCATCAATAAGTTAGAATAAGGTCATCACCAAAGCCGACAATCTCCAATGCAGTTGAGCCGGCATTGATAAACGCTGCATTTTCTGTTACATAGGACTGATCTACAGCTGAATAGTATACCTTAACCGGACGCGGATCATTGATCTGACCGGGAGGACAATCCTTAACTGAACAGGATTCAACATATGCCTGAAGCGCCTTTTCATCAATTAGCGGCGAAACATGCAATACACATACTAAAGATTGATCTGCGGAATTTAACAATGTTACAAAATAAGCATCCTGGACGATGGAATCTACCGCGACAGCGGCTTCGGGTAAGATACAGTCTGAACCCGCGCAAACCGTTTGTTTCGTGCATGCTTCGGAGAGAACAGCTGCGAAAGCAAAAACGGCGACTACCTGTTTCATAATTTGATTTTTATTGATCCATTGCGGCTGTTTGTATGTAAAAGTACAGCAGAATTACATTCGTGACGCGCGGAGGAGTGTTAAAGTTTATGCTTAATTCCCTATTTTCAACAATGGATAAACCATCCTAGAGAGATTAAAATCCGTGAAACCCGATGATGTAAACAAAAAACCGTATATTTGCATCGCTTTTACCGAAAGTAGTTTTCTGAAAGTGTTCGAATGAAACAATAAAATGATCAGGTGAAAAGCATTTTTTTATATCCATAAGGCAGTTAATACTTATCGAGGAACACGGCATTATCTACGCAGGTTGATATCGCATCTTTAACATTTCCCTCCTTATACATTCATTTATTAGCAATTATGCATTTTGACAATTTAGGGCTTATTGAGCCTATCAGGAGAGCGCTGTACCAGGAAGGTTATGAGCGCCCCACACCCATTCAGGAACAATCCATTCCGGCAACGCTGGCAGGTAAAGACCTGCTGGGCTGCGCACAAACAGGCACAGGAAAAACTGCCGCATTTGCCATTCCGGTTTTGCAGCATTTATTTAATTCGAAAAACGGATCACGTGGAATACGATCGCTGATCCTTACGCCGACACGCGAACTCGCTATCCAGATCGGAGAAAGTTTTACCGCCTACGGTAAACATACCGGTTTATGGCATACGGTAATTTTCGGCGGCGTATCACAATTTTCGCAGACACAGGAATTAAAAAGAGGCGTGGATATTCTCATCGCCACACCGGGCCGTTTACTCGACCTTATGCAACAAGGATTTATCCGGCTGGAAACCATTCAGATATTTGTTCTGGATGAAGCGGACCGCATGCTTGACATGGGATTTATTCACGATGTAAAAAAGATCGTCGCGAAATTACCCGTGAAAAAACAAACCCTGTTTTTTTCTGCGACCATGCCGCCGGAAATTGCACAGCTTGCACATTCGTTATTGCACAATCCGGTGAAAGTATCCGTCACGCCGGTTTCTTCAACAGTTGACATGATTGATCAATCTGTTTATTTTGTGAGCAAGGCACATAAAAAACAATTATTACAGCATTTATTGCAGAATAAAACAATTTCCAATGCGCTGATCTTTACGCGCACAAAACACGGTGCCGATAAAGTGAGCCGTGATCTTTCCCGTGCGGGAATTAAAGCGGAAGCGATCCACGGAAATAAATCACAGAATAACCGGCAGCGTGCACTCACCAGTTTCAAATCAGGTGAAACACGCGTTTTGGTAGCAACGGATATTGCGGCGCGGGGAATTGATATCGATAATCTTTCTCATGTAATTAATTACGAATTGCCGAATATTCCGGAGACCTATGTGCACAGGATCGGGCGCACCGGCCGTGCAGGCGCGAGCGGAATTGCGATAGCATTCTGTGATGAAGAGGAACGCACTTATCTGCGGGATATTCAGAAACTTATCGGGAAAACGATAAACGTACATGTTGATCATCCGGAATATAAATCTGTTCCGGTTACGACATATCCGCAGTCCGGTGATAATAAAACACAAACTCCGGGCAAGCGCAATCATGGAAATGCATTTAACCGCAACCGTTTCAGAACTAAGGGAAACCGAGATAAACGGAAAAGTGACAACTTTCTTTTCAACTGATCATTGCATGTAAAGTAAAATAGAATCCTGGTGATTAAAATGCATCAGGATTTTTTTTATGCAGAATTCGCTTTAATAAACCGGTTTAGGGAATGCAGACGCGTTATTATTTTCCTTTTGCAAACCTGCAGGTGGTGCGCCGGTTTTCATTTCGAATTTCTGCAAAATAAATCCCGGGAGGTAAAGCGGTAATTTCGATCGCATCGGCAGAATTTGTCAGCACTCTGCCCAATACTTCTGCTCCGGTAACTGCATACACGCGCAATTCCGTTTCACCAGTCAGCCAGGAATCAGGCAACTGGATAAATAATTGCTGATCATAGGAATATATCTGCGGTTGTAAATCGGATGCTTCTTTGATTGCGTCAAATGCAGGAAATTCAATCGGAGCAGCACCAGATCTGCAACTATAGTTTACCATATCTCCGTTGCGCTTCCCGAATGCAATAACATAATAGGATCCGTTCGAAACAATTAATCCATCGGTGTCAAACATCGTCGGAGGCAACTGAATATGATAGGATGCACTGCCGTCAGGTGCAACAGGAACATATTTTAAAAACCCGGAAACACCTTCGAGATAGAACAGATCATCTCCGAATCCGTATTCCATCGTTTCCTGGCTTATTATCATTACCCTGTATTCTTCGATGGTTTCTTCAAAATCTGCTGCATTGAAATTAAACTGATAATCAGAAAGGATATTATTTGCCGCGATGGTGTCAACCGAAACTTCACCGGGAATTTCGCATGCATCGAGAAGATTATAATAATCACCGAATGACGGAGTTGACAACGCATGTGCAAATCCGGAAGCCGCATTTCCCATTGTAAGCACCACTGCACAATATTTATTCATTTCATAGAGATCAATGCCGTTGATATCCTTCATTTCATCAGGGAGAAAAATTTCAGTCACACCTGTACCGGTTCCTACAGATACATAATCAGCAGCGGCAATTGCCTGTGCAAAGGTGATATGAGCGGCTTCCGTTTCAGGAACAATAATTATTCTGAAGGAATCAATTTGTGATACGGACTGCGGCTGGGTAAATGAAACAAAAATGTCGGAAGTATTTCCTGTATCAAATACATCTTTGAGAAAAACATGCCTTGCCACACCAATCGGATTTTCCGGATCAATTAGGAGGGGCTCGCCGGGGGTTGCATTATATGCATAATCCATGATATAGGCCTGCAAATAATTTTCATTACCAAAATGATCGGGTGAAAAATTACTTTTAATGCTCAACCGTACCCAGCCGTAATGTATATTGCCGTCAATCTGAAACCGGACACCTGCATATTCTGCATCCTGATCCATCAATGGCCCTCCTTTCCAGGCATTGTAAAATGTTGAATACCAGTATGTATTTGCTGTAGCGCCGGCAGTTGCTATCAGCATATCAGTTCCATCGTTCCAGTTAAGTGCTGCATCTATGGTATCACCTTCATGCATGACCAGAATATTACTGAGTAATCCGGGTTCAGCGGCAATGCCATCCAGATTCCGCACATACATATTGTTTCCGTATGTGGAATAGAAATAACTGAAATACCTGTATCGTGCAAGTGAAAAACTAAAATCAACAATGCCGTCAGCATTCATGTCAATTTGAAAAACCGTATCCTCATCCTGGTATTGTGTAAATTCTCCTAAATCGGGATCAAGATCCGTATAGACCGTCTGCCCGGAAACCGGAACCGTTAGCAATAAACATATTGTTGCCTGGGAAGAATAAGCTGCAAGTTTTTCAATATGTTTTGTCCTTTTTGTTGTTTTCACAGTGGTAAATTTATTGTTTTACAAAATTACTCGTCTGTTCAAAGGTAACCGTATTTAATTTAATAAAATAAACACCTGCCGGAAATGCACGGATGTCAATCGACGTTTCATCATTTGAAACAATTTCGGTAATTACGATCTGACCAAGATTATTGAGTATGGAAAGTGCAACCG
>CAYTFT010000275.1:0-4244 GCA_964437155.1 uncultured Chitinophagales bacterium
TAATTGACTTTTATTACCCTGCATAATCATCAAACCTCCTGACCGTAATCACTTTTTAAGCACTTTTTCTGAAAGACCTTTGCAATGGACCAAAAAAGAGAATATGAAAAATCTGGTGATTGCTCTTTCGATTTTAATGCTGTTTAGTGCAACAGCGGGAGCGCAGAAGGTTCAGGTGAAAGGAGGAAAAAAAGAATCCCGTGATATTATTTTAAAAGATGGTTGCGGTCCGGTAACCGGTGTTTTTGTGGATGAGATCACTGCGAGAACGGCTACCGTTCACTGGTCAACAAACGGAGCCATGTATTATGAGTTGAAGTATATCAACCTGAAGGGTCCGAAAGATCGCGCAACATTGGTTACTAATTTAGGCAGTGTTGCCATCGGAAATTTAATGCCATGCAGCACATACAGGTTTGTGATCATTTCTCATTGCAAAGACGGGTTAGATCACTCCGACCCGCAGGTTTTTAATACCGGCGGTTGTAATTAGTATCGGATAGAAAAGAAGCAGAAAATAATAAACCCTGCAATTTCGCTTGCAGGGTTTATTATTTTAATTCTATTTATGCACGCGCATCCACTGCTTATCAGCACGATGATTATGGTATTCCGTATTAATTAATTACATGTTCTTTAAAATAATCACCCACCCATTCCGACAATGCATTTCCGCCCCTTGCATTCATATGAGAGGTGTTAGCCCAATTACCCGCGTCACGTCGAATTTCTTCCGGTGCAATGACAAGTGTTCCGGTATTCCTGTATAACTCCGCGTCTAATGGTTCATTTAATATATCGCCGTATCCGGGCAGATATAAAAAGTATAATGCAATTCCCTTTTCTTTACATAGACCAACAATGCGGTCAAAGTAAAATTTACTGAAATCGGAGATGTGGTCATCCAGCAACCTTCCCTTTAACCCAAAATTCATCCATTGAACTACCCTTTCGTTTTCAAGTGTTTCCGGTTTGGGTATATCATTATTTGTTATATGCCCAAAATGCATGGTTGTATCAGGAGGTACAGATAAATATTTTCTTCCATTATTTAGCAAATCAAACCGCGCAATACTTGATTTATACAGATTGATCAAACAAGCAGCATTGGAAAAATAGGGTTGGGAGAGGGCGTCATGTGTATCACAGATATAAGGAAAAACTTCATGATTGATCTTCTTTTCATTTTCCCGCACCTCTAGAACAATGATTTTCGGTGATTTCTGTTCGACCAGATCTTTTATTATTACATATTGTCCATTCAACCCTTCCCAGCAATAGGAAATATTTGCAACATAACGCAAGGAAGTTCCCGTATTACTTATCTCCCGCTCAATTAACGAATCGTTAATGGCATTCATGGTATGAGAAGTGCCCACAAAGGCAATATCAATTGGACGACCGGACTCAAACAGCCGGTCATAAACAAATTGCCCTCTGTTAAAACAACTTCCTTCCACATAATTGTAGGCAAATTTGCGTGGATATGACACCTTCCATAACACCAGGACTGCAATAAAAAAAGGCAGTAAAAACAAACCCGTGTATGTTAGAAATCGCTTCATCAGAATTGAAAATAAATAAAATGTGGCGGTTGATTTAATGCTCCGTAAACCAGAATCCAGATGACCAACACATAGTAAAATACCCAGCGAATGGGAGCTTTGGCAGTGTTGAACCATTGAACCATTTTCACATTGCGAATAAGTATTTCCAATAACAAAAAAAGTGCAAGTGATTGCATATTTTCAGAAGTAACAGCTGCTGAAGTAAAAATCCGCGACCACTCACCCGTTGTTACGGGAGTAAAAATATGCTGCACAAGCAGAAAGGCGTCGTCAATACTATTCGCCCTGAAAAATATCCATCCAAAACAAATAAATAAAAACAAAAGGAGTCCAGAGAAAAAGCGACTGAATGGCCACGGAATCTTCCATTTTGTAAAATAATTCTGTATTACCAGCGCTGAACCATGCAGCACACCCCAAACCACAAACGTCCAGTTTGCGCCATGCCATAAACCCGAAATAATAAAGGTGATCAGTAAGTTAACCTGCATTCTTCTGAATCCCGATTTATTTCCTCCCAGCGGGATATACAAATAATCTCTGAACCAGGTGGACAGGGAGATATGCCAGCGGCGCCAAAATTCTCTGGGAGATGCAGAGAAATAGGGTGTGTCAAAATTCTTCATAATATCAAAGCCGAACAGACGGGCACATCCGATAGCAATATCACTGTATCCGGAAAAGTCACAATAGATCTGCAATGCAAAAAAAACGCTGCCTGCCACGATCGCAGAGCCGTGAAACATTTCGGCATTATTGAATATCCGGTCGGCATAAACGCCCATGTTATCAGCGATCACAATTTTTTTAAAAAAACCCCAAAGCATTAACCGCATCCCGGATGTTGCTTTATCAAATTCAAATTTGCGGGGGACATAGAACTGCGGCAATAAATGAGATGCACGTTCAATGGGCCCTGCGACCAGCTGCGGAAAAAAACTTACAAAAGCAGAAAAAGCCACAAGGTCGCCCGAAGCCTTAAGGTTTTTCCGGTACACATCAATTGTATAACTCAGCGTTTGAAATGTATAAAAACTGATTCCCACCGGTAAAATAATATGCAAGGTAGCAGGATGCAAATGCCAGTTAAAATGAGCCGCCAGCGCAACCAATGAATCTGCAAAAAAATCAAAGTATTTAAAAACGCCCAGCAATCCGAGATTAGTAACGAGTGAAATTCCCAGAAGGAATTTTCTGCGTTTCACCATATCTGTCTTGTCCATATAATAAGCGGTAGTAAAGTCAATTACCGAGCTGAATAATAACAAGGACAGGAAGCGCCAGTCCCACCAACCATAGAAAAAATAACTGGCAATTACAATGAATAGATTTTGTGCCCTTAATCTGTTGCGCAGAATTCCCCAATAGATGGCAAATACGAATACAAGAAAAACCGCGAATATGGAGGAATTAAATATCAATTCTGCCAGATTGTTATGTGCATGGGTAGAGGAAGGAGATGCATTACTTCAATTTGAAAATATCCGGTATCCGTTAATTACTGCATCATGTTTATATTAATTTCAGCATAGCCTTTCCAGGGCACACATGCATTATTTATTTCACCAGCACCTTATATTCCCATGGGCCGAGCCCAATCACTGCATCCTCCTTCACCTTTTCTTTTTTACCGGTAAAAATGTTGGTGTATTTCCCCGCTTCTCCTGTAAAGTTCACAAGTTTAGGATCACTGCTGAGATTTAATATCACAAGTACTTTATTCTCTGCTTTTTCTCTCGCATATATATATGTGTCGGCCTGCTCACATTTTACGGGACGATAACTACCTCCGTATGTGCCGTTCCACAAAGCCGGATTTTTCTTTTTAGCTTCTATCAGTTTTGTATAAAATTCTGAATAATTTCTGTCGTCAAGCCAGGAGATAGTATCCTTATCAAAAAAGCGGAGCCGTTTATGCAGCGCAACCTCCTGTCCGGAATACACCAGCAACATACCCGGCAACGTAGCAGATACAACGGCGAAGGCACGTGCTCCGTCGCCCATGCGTTCGAACTCGGTCCCGTTCCAGCTGTTTTCATCATGGTTGGAGGTAAAATTCATCCAATAACTACCGGCGGGATATGATTTTAAATCGTCTGTCACCAGCGAATCCAATGCGGCTGCTTCTTTATTTCCCTTTGCAATTTCATTCATAAAATGGTGCCGCTCCCATCCGTAATCCATATTAAATCCATCGGTGATAAATTGCGGACCTTCTGCTTCACATAACATAAAAATATCCGGTTTAATTGTTTTGAGTTCTGCGATACAAGTTTGCCAGAAATCATCGGGCACCATCATCGCAACATCGCATCTGAAACCGTCAATATCCGTTTCCATGATCCAGAATTTCATTGCATCGATCATGGCACGGCGCATTTGCGGATTATCATAATTCAGATCTGCAACATCAGCCCAGTCGGCAACCGGCGGTATCACTTTTCCGTTTTTATCGGTAGTATAAAAATCAGGGTGGTCTTTCATCCATACATTATCGAAGCTGGAATGATTTGCCACCCAGTCGAGAATTACTTTCATGTCGTGCTGATGCGCATCTTTTACCATCTTTTTAAAATCATTCATCGATCCGAATTCGGGATTGGTTGCTTTATAATCTGCAATGGAATAATAACTGCCGAGCGATCCCTTGCGGTTGAGAACACCAATTGGCTGCAC
>CAYTFT010000276.1:0-4227 GCA_964437155.1 uncultured Chitinophagales bacterium
GCATAGATCTTAAACAACAAACCCTTCCCTTCCATAACCGGTTTCGAAGCTTCAGGACCTATATCACCGAGTCCAAGAACCGCTGTACCATTGGTGATCACGGCAACAAGATTACCTTTTGCGGTGTATTTGTAAACGCTGGAAGGATCATCGGCGATCTCGAGACAGGGTTCTGCCACGCCGGGTGAATATGCAAGCGATAAATCGCGTTGTGTTTTTGTTGATTTGGTAGGAATTACTTCTATCTTGCCCGGACGTCCGGAGGAGTGATAGTCGAGTGCGTCCTTCTTTCTTAATTTTTCAGCCATTATACCCTCATTTTACTTCCTTTCATGGGCAAGGAACAACAGTCATTAATGAATTTTTATGCGGCTGTCCGCGGGACGGCAAAAATAATGACTAGCAGCGGGATTGAGAGATAAAAAGCGGGTTATTTTAGGATTATTTGTCTTTTACATACCGGACAGAAAAAGCGTTTGCCCTTCTGAATGCCTCGATCTCAAATTCTCCGTTTGATTTGGTGATCTGGATCGCATAGGCAGTTTGCTCGCCATCGGGTGTTGCGGTCCAGTAAAATGCATATACATCCAGGAACCCGAACAGGTCTGAATTATCGGCACTGATGTTCGCACTTTTATAACCGCCGGCCTGGAGACAAAGTGTGGTATCGCTCTGGATGAACATTTTAGAAGCGGCATTGCTTAATCCGCCAAGGTTTTCGATGAGTTCGTTCCATTCTTCCAGCGTGGGGAGATGCCATCCCGGAGGGGCCGCTCCTATTGCATTGCTGTAATAATAGAGCCGGCCGTATTTTGAATCAATTGTAGAATCGTTGTTATAATAAAAACTTTTCGGCGTTTTATAATCCCAGTTGAGTGTCATCCATTCCTGGTTGCCAATTTTTACGGATTTGAAGGGCTTTTTTGCATTTACCTGTGCATGGGCATGCACGGTCAGCATACAAAGTACAATTGCGAAAAGTGTTAGTCGGGTTAATTTCTTCATATCGGCGACTGAATAACAAAAATCGTGTAAAATTTTGTTGCTGTTAAAAATACCTTCCGGGGCAGCGATAAAAATCTCCTTAATTTTTTTTATTTACCCTTAAAATCCGGTTTCCGTTTTTCCATAAATGCGCTTGTTCCCTCCACAAAATCTTCCGTTTCCATGCATTGCCCGAATTGCGAAATTTCCATCTGGTAACTATCCCCCACATATCCTCCGCCTCTGAAATGTGCATTGACAAGCTGGATCACTTTATTCACGGCAACAGGTCCTTTGGTGAATATTTTTTTCAGAATTTCTTCACATTTGGGCATGAGTTCCGGCAGTGGAACGACATAATTCACCAGTCCGGTTTCCTTTGCCATCGCAGCATTGATCGAATCTCCCGTCATCAGTAATTCCATTGCCTTGCCTTTTCCAACCAGTTCGATCAGGCGCTGGGTACCGCCATAACCCGGAATAATTCCGAGGTTGACTTCCGGCTGACCGAAGATCGCATTTTCACTCGCCACACGTATATGGCAGGCCATTGCAAGTTCACAGCCTCCTCCCAATGCATATCCGTTCACAGCAGCGATAACGGGTTTGCTGTAATTCTCTATCTTATCAAAAGTATCATGCCCGTTCTCACTCATCGTTTTTCCCTGTGCAGGAGTAAAATCAGCAAACTCTGAAATATCGGCACCCGCAACAAACGATTTCTCTCCTGCGCCGGTGAGGATCACTCCCTTCACCTCATCATTATACATATATTCCTCAAAAACCTCATCGAGTTCAACGATGGTCTTGATATTGAGTGCATTCAGGTTTTTCGGCCTGTCAATAGTGATGAAGAGGATGGAATCGCGTATTTCAATTTTTAGATTTTCGAGCTGCATGCAATGGATTTTGGACAAAGATAATGAACAGGGATGAGGTGGCATTCAGCAACGGCATCACTTCATTTATTGCATTTTGCACTCTCTGATGCAGAGTTGGAATGTGGTTTATATTTTTACAAGTAATTATGGAAGAGAACAGCATTTTCCGGGAAACCACACCAGTATCAAAGCAGGATTGGCTCAACCTTATCGCCAAGGATCTGAAGGGAGCTGATTTTACTGAAAAACTTGTCAGCGAAAAGGAAGGCATTCGCGTGCAGCCATTATATACCCGTGGCGACCTTCCAACATTTATTTCCGGGGATGATGCAGAACTGGAAGAGGATATTGATCCGTCGCTGATGGAAGCAATTTCGGGTGAGGATGCACATGCTTTATACTGGAATGTTTGTGAAGAAACAATAATTGGTGAAGGCGATAATCTTGAAGATTTAGTTATTGATGCAATAAATCGCGGCGCACATCATTTGCGCATTCGGGTAACACAACCGGAATTATGGGATCAGGTAATGGACGGAATCAACCGCATGCAATTTCCTGTAGTATTTGATCTGCATGTGGAAGATGACCTGCTGCATGACAATATTGTTTCGATCTGGCGCAACAGGATCGGCGCAGCCGGCGACCGCGACCGGCTTATCCATTCCATTGAATTCGATCCAGTGGGTTACTGGCTGCAACATGGCATACCGGAAGAAAAAGGAAAAGCATTCACGCATCTTTCTGAACTTTTTTTCCGGTTATCCGGACATTTACAGGATTGCCGGCTGATCAAAGTGGATGCAGTTGCATTTGCCGAAAAAGGAGATACGATCGTTGAACAACTCGCGAAAACACTTGCATTAACGAGTGATTATTTTGACCAGATGAGCAAACGCAATGTTCCGCTCGATGAATTGATACATTTATTGCAATTCAGATTTGCAACCGGCACCGATTATTTTTTTGAAATTGCAAAACTCCGCGCATTTAAATTATTATGGGCCAATCTTGTGAAAGCCTTTATTCCGTATATGGATATGATCCCGAATCCGGATATACAATGCGTTACGTATGTAAAAGAAATCCCGGAGGTGCGACATGCCAATTTATTGCGCACTACCACTGCAGCGATGAGTGCAGTGCTGGGAGGATGCGACAGTCTTATTGTGCAGGATTATGATCCGGAGGACATACAGGCAAAAAGACTTGCAACAAATATCCAGAATATTTTACGCTTTGAATGTCATCTCGATAATTACCGCGATGCGGCAAACGGAAGTTTTTATCTCGAAAACCTGACGGGTGAAATTGCTGAACACGCATGGAAACGTTTTCAGGAAATAGAAAAAGCCGGTGGTTTTCTGAAAGTGTTTTTCTGAAATTAAAATCGGAAAGCGTAAAGTAAAAGGAAACAACTGCAATAACTAAACGATCCTGAACTGAACCGCGAAGGAGAAAATAATATTTGAAAATAAAAAATTAAGCAACGGCAATAGCGGGAGGAATTAAATACATTACAAATGAAACCTGATTTTAATAAAACTGATTTTAACCATTATAAAACAGCGCAAACGACCCAAGCACCGCAGTCGTCCTACACGGTTGTCATGGATTCCATGCCGGGTATTGATCCGTTTTTACGCGGCCCGTATGCTGCCATGTATGTTTTACAACCCTGGACAATCCGTCAATACGCCGGATTCAGCACTGCAGAAAAATCAAATGCATTCTACAGAAAAAATTTAGCAGCCGGACAAAAAGGACTATCTGTAGCATTTGACCTTGCAACGCACCGCGGATATGATTCAGATAATGAACGCGTATTTGGTGATGTGGGCATGGCAGGTGTTGCGATCGATACGGTAGAGGATATGAAAATATTATTCGATCAGATCCCGCTCGATAAAATGAGCGTGAGTATGACAATGAACGGCGCTGTAATTCCGGTGATGGCATTTTATATTGTGGCGGCAGAGGAACAGGGTGTGCAGCCTGCACAACTCAACGGCACCATACAGAATGATATATTAAAAGAATTCATGGTGCGCAATACTTACATCTATCCGCCCGAACCGAGCATGCGCATCGTTGCCGATATTTTCCAGTTTACCGCGGCACATATGCCTAAATTTAATTCCATCAGTATATCCGGGTATCATATGCAGGAAGCCGGCGCAACACCCGAAATAGAACTCGCTTATACGCTTGCCGATGGCATTGAATATGTCCGCACCGGCATCGCCTCCGGATTAAAGGTTGATGATTTCACACCACGCTTATCCTTTTTCTTCGGCATCGGCATGGAACATTTTAAGGAAATAGCAAAATTGCGCGCCGCAAGAGTACTATGGAGTAATTT
>CAYTFT010000277.1:0-4222 GCA_964437155.1 uncultured Chitinophagales bacterium
ATTATTGCAAGTGGTGATGAATTAATTTCTAATTTTAGGCGGTAATTTCAATCGTATACCATGATGCTCAAAAAACTCTCTTTAATACTAACGGTTTTAGTAATGTCGGTGCAGATGTATGCGCAAACGCAACCGATAGAATCCGGTGAAAAAGATCAGGAGGAAGAAGATTTTGATTCAAAAAAATGGAAGGACCGTATTGTTGTAGGAGGAAACCTCGGGGCACAATTCGGTAATGCAACTTATATTGAAGTTTCTCCGATCGTAGGATATCGGATAACCGAAGATCTGACAGCCGGCCTCGGTTTCACGTATCAGTATTTCAAATTTAATTACGACGATCCCAGTTTTCTGGATTATGAGGCAAGCGTCACAGGAGCAAAAGCATTTGCCCAGTATGATCTGTTTTTCGGATTTTTTGCCCATACCGAATATGAATACGACTGGTATAAATTTGAATATGAAGATGTTTCCTATGGTATTTATGAGGGCAGTGTTCCTTCCCTTTTTGTCGGGGCCGGATATAATTATTCCATTTCGAATAACGCGCGATTCCAGATCATGGCGCTTTATGATGTTTTATATCAGGTAGAATCCCTTCATTACAGTCCATGGGTATTCCGGGTCGGATTTAATGTCGGATTGTAAGCGGAATTAATTACAGATTGTAAAAATCTTCTGCAAAAAAGCCGGAGAAATGCGATCCGTTTCTTTCAGGATTGCGTAATTAATTTACCGGAGTTCAGAATCAAATATCCAGATTCGCATATTTTGCATGCGCCTCAATAAATTCTCTGCGCGGCGGAACATCATCTCCCATTAACATAGAAAAAATATGATCTGCTTCGGCTGCACTATCGATCGTAACACGGCGCAATGTTCTCGTATCCGGATTCATTGTGGTTTCCCATAATTGTTCCGCGTTCATTTCTCCCAAACCTTTGTAACGCTGCACGTGTACCGAACTTTCGTTACCGCCCTTTGCAAATTCGGCAATCGTTGCTTTCCTGTCTTCTTCATTCCAGCAATACCGTTGTTCCTTTCCTTTTTTCACGAGGTATAAAGGAGGTGTTGCAATGTAGATATATCCATTCTGCACCAGTTCATAACATTTTCTGAAAAAGAAAGTGAGAATGAGTGTGGTGATATGGCTTCCGTCCACATCGGCATCTGTCATGATGATGATCTTATGATACCGCAGTTTTTTCGTGTCGAGTGTTTTATCCTCTGCCGGCATTACCCCGAGGGCAGTAAATATATTTTTGATCTCTTCGTTGTCGAATATTTTATAATCCAGCGCTTTTTCTACGTTGAGAATTTTACCGCGCAAAGGAAGTATTGCCTGAAAGGTCCTGTTTCTCCCCTGCTTCGCGGTTCCGCCTGCACTGTCTCCCTCTACAAGATATAATTCACATTTTTCCGCATCCTTTTCGGTGCAGTCGGCAAGTTTACCCGGCAATCCGCCTCCGCCGAATGCGCTTTTGCGCTGTACGAGTTCGCGAGCCTTTCGTGCTGCGATTCTTGCCTGTGCAGCGAGGATAACTTTACCCACGATCAGTTTTGCCTGTTTCGGATTTTCTTCCAGATAATTGTTTAATACCTCACCGGAAATCACATCCACAATACCGAGGACCTCATTATTTCCAAGTTTTGTTTTTGTCTGGCCTTCGAATTGCGGCTCAGGTACTTTTACCGAAATAAGCGCGGTAAGTCCTTCCCGGAAATCGTCGCCGGAAATTTCCACTTTTGCTTTTTCGAACATGCCCTCTTTGTCGCCGTACGTTTTAAACGTTCTTGTAAGCGCTCTTCTGAAACCGGCAACATGTGTTCCGCCTTCAATGGTATTGATATTATTTACGTAGGAATGAATATTCTCGTTAAACGAGTCATTATACTGAACTGCGATCTCCACCTGCACTCCGTCTCTGCCGCCCTCTGCATAAATGGGTTCCGGAATGATCGCCGTGCGGCTTTCGTCAAGAAATTTCACGAATTCAATCAAACCGCCTTCGCTGAAAAAGCTTTCTGACCTGAATTTACCTTCCTCATCGCGCACTCTTTCATCTGTAATGGTAAGCCGGATCCCCCTGTTGAGATATGCAAGCTCGCGCATTCTTGCCGCGAGTGTTTCATATTTATATTCTGTGACGGTAAAAATGGTATCGTCCGGCTGAAAAGTAATAATCGTTCCGGTATCGGAAGCTGTTCCTGTTTCTTTGACAGAATAGGCAGGTTTTCCCATATGGTATTCCTGCATAAAAACAGCGCCGTTGCGGTGCACTTCGGCGATAAGTGTGGAAGAAAGTGCGTTAACGCAGCTCACCCCGACACCATGTAATCCGCCTGAAACTTTATAGGTGTCCTTATCGAATTTTCCTCCGGCATGCAGAACGGTCATAACCACCTCGAGTGCCGACCGTTTTTCTTTTTTATGGATCTCTGTCGGGATTCCGCGTCCATCATCCGTAACGCGGATTGAATTTCCGGGAAGAATGGAAACCCCGATATTCTTACAATAACCGGCAAGCGCCTCATCAATGGAGTTGTCAACCACCTCATATACCAGATGATGTAATCCTTTTACACCCGTGTCACCAATATACATTGCGGGGCGTTTACGCACTGCCTCCAGTCCCTCTAAGACCTGGATATTTTCTGCCGTATAATTTGAATTTTTCTGCGAGAGAATTTCTTCTTTTTCCATAGCTGCAATAATGCCCGAAAAGGGCGGTCAAACGATCTTTTTTTGTATTAAAATGCGGTTAAAAACGGATGCTGTAAAGGTAGGTTTTTACTACCTCTTTTTATGCATTTTCCGGGGTGGAAAATGTGGCTTTTTATACACCTGAATTCAACAATCCTTTTGGAGGAAAATTACCCCTTACCCATGGGTAGAAATAATATCGCCCGGGAGCCGGCCCGAGGAATGGTGTTTTAGCCGGATGGCTTGTCAGTGGTGGCCTTCGTGCCCTTTGTTGCGTTTGCTTTTGATAAATTCAACCACAAACAATCCGCTTACAACGAGGAGGTATCCGATGATCACGATGCCGACAAAAAACTGAGAGGTCATATACTTTGATTTTTACAGAACAAAGATAATAAAATCCTTTGAGAAAAAAACAGATATTGCAGGTTGTCGACAGGTGTTGTGTATAATGCGGGGAAACGGATTGTACGGTATCATTTTTGACAATTATCTTCGTTCAAAATTTTATCATCAAAAAAACAGCAGTGTTGTATATGAAGAAATTTGTTTTTATTGCCTTTACCCTGTTTGGGACCGTTGCTTTTGCACAAAAAAATGCCGATCAGGAGATCCCTTATTTTCCCGTTGACGATGAAACCAAACTGGTGACTTACACGGATGTAATTCAGGTGCCCGGCGTACTGAAGGATTCACTCTACAATGTTGCACTTGACTGGATGAAGAAATTTTATAAAAGTCCGAGCCAGGCCATCAAAAGCCAGAGCCGCGAAGAGGGTGTGATAGAGATCAAACACCAGTTCCAGATCACCCGCAAGGACAAGGGCCAGGAAGTGAAAGCCGGAACAATCAATTATTATCTTACCCTGCAGTTTCGCGATGGCCGTTTTAAATACACGATCACCAAGGTCAATTTAGAATCCACCTCCTATTTTGGAATTGAAAAATGGATCAATGAAGAGGTATATAAAAAGGATGACAATGTTCCGGGGTATCTCCAGCAGATCGATACATTCATGATGGCGCTCATCGCCAGTATGGAAGAAGACGTGAAGCCTGCCGCACCGAAGAAGGAAGAAGAGTGGTAATAGTCAATTAATAAAAATAATCTCAATCCTGCCGCATACAAAAGCATTGTATGCGGTTTTTTTTGCCCCGAAAGCATTTGTCACTATTCCGGATGACGGAATATTGTTTCCGGCGGAGAATAATTCTGCATATAAAAAAGGTGACAAAAGTCATTTTGTACTTTGAGGTAAATCATGCCACACATTTAAAAATCAAGGGACTTTTGAAAGACGTAAAGTTCACTTTATGAAAGATGATTCGTTAAGTGGGACTCCGGTCACAAATTATTCAGTTTATAACCGTAATAAAATGCCAACTAAAAGCATGAAAAAAGAGAAAGAAAAAGGGTCTGAATTCAATATTTCAAGGATTCTGGTACCTGTTGATTACTCTGATAATTCGATCAAGGCAATGCACCTGGCAAGCCAGATGGCAGAAAAGCTTGGTGCA
>CAYTFT010000278.1:0-4219 GCA_964437155.1 uncultured Chitinophagales bacterium
TTTCGTAGGCAGCCAGGCGTGGGAATGGACACATCTTATCCATGAAGGTATGACGCCCACAGGTAACCCCTTTGGTGCAAGTTCTTTCGGCGCATTATTCTTTTTGATCACAGGATTCCATGGTTTTCACGTGAGCGTCGGCGTTCTCTTAAATAGCTGGGCATTTATTTCAACATATCGCGGTGTGTTCCATAAACGCGGTCATTATGAAATGATCGAAAAACTCGGATTATACTGGCACTTTGTTGATCTCGTGTGGGTGTATGTGTTCCTCGCATTTTATTTATTCTAAACAAAAAAAATTACGGTTACGATATGTCAACATTAACAAAAGAAGAATCAAGGAAAAGAGTTTGGCGCGTGTGCGGAATTCTTGCTGTTGTTACAGCAGTGGAAATCGCAGCTGCATTGTCGCACTACAAATATTTTCATGAATCGCCTAAGATGATGCTGAATGTTCTATTCATCGTGTTAAGTGCTGCGAAGGCATATTATATCATGAGCGAATTTATGCACCTGAAATACGAGCTGAAGGCAATGGCAGTAACCATCCTTGCGCCTTTCCTGTTTTTGGTGTGGGGAATTATCGCATTCTTATGGGAAGGCCACTACTGGTTAAGTGCAAAAGAATTCTGGACCATCCTTAAATAGATATGGCAAAAAAAGGCCGCGGCAAATTGTGGGTATTTGTCATGCTCACGGTTATTGTTGCGCTTCCGCTAGGCTCATTATTCGTTCTTGAAAAAGGATTTAAATTACGTGAAGAAGCACCCGCCAGCGATCGCCTGATACAATCCGGCCTCCAGCCGGTTCCCGATTATTTTTCCATTTCTCACAGGGGTGATACCATCACCCGGTCCCGCATGCTGGGCAAGGTTTGTATTTTTAATTTCGTCTCCTATGCCTGTGGCAAAAAAAACGACTCGTTGTGTCATCAGTTGTTTGAAATACAGGAGGATTATTATGGTAAAACGAAAGCTTTCCGCATCATCAGTCCCACCATTTCACCTGCCACGGACCATGATCATGAATTAAACTGGATGGCAGAACGCTATTCAGCGAGGGAGGTCTGGCATTTTGTGCATACAGGTGATTCCGTCAGAACGGAATTATTTTCCTGGTTTACCCAAAAATTTAACCTTGAATCCGATCTTTCCTGCCCGCATTTTGTTTACCTCGTAGACGGGGAAGGTTTCCTGCGGGGATGCTATGATCCGCTCGATGAAAAACAATTTCATGATCTGTATAATGATGTACTCTTCCTAATTAACAAGCTGGACGTAAATGAGCAAACGAAATAATCTGATCATCGCCGGAGTTACAGGTGTAGCTTTTATCCTGTTCATAATTTTTATTTATCGTCCCTACGCTGCGCAACAGAATCAAAAAAATAAATTTGCCGACGCTGTGCAGAAATCCTATCTGCTGAAAGATCCGATCAAAAAAGCACCGGCATTCAGTCTCACCGATCAGAACGCCCACACATTCACTGATAAGGATCTTTCCGGGAAAGTGTATGTCGCAGATTTTATTTATACCTCCTGCGAATCATCCTGTCCGATGATTACAAAAGAATTAAAAACCGTGCACAAGGCGATAAATAAGTCGGAACCCTTCCGCATGGTTTCGTTTTCTCTTGATCCTGCCCGGGATTCTGTTCCGGTACTGAAAGCTTTTGCACAAAAATTTAATGCGATCGACAGTATATGGTATTTTCTTACCGGACCCACAGATCAGATTTATGATATCGGCCAAAACGGATATTTGCAAACCGTAGTGGATAAAAATGTGTCGTTCATAGCACATTCTCAGAAAGTAGTGTTGGTGGATAAGGAAGGTATGATTCGCGGATTTTATAACGGAATGGATTCAATCGAAATGCAATTGCTGATCAGGGATATCAATTTTCTGTTATTTAAGGATACAGCCAATGAATGAGAAGAAATTAAACCGGCTGATTGTTATTATTTCGGTTGCGGTACCGGCACTCGTTTGTGTTTTGTTTTATACACCTGCGATACATCTGCCAATTAATGTTTCATTTCTTCCCCGCTTCCATGCAATACTGAATTCCTGCGTGGCAGTTTTACTGCTGACCGGATTATATTTTATCCGCAATAAAAATAAAAAGGCACATAAGCTGGCCATGCTTTCGGCATTTTCACTCTCCGCATTATTTCTGGTGTCCTATGTTTTGTATCATAGCTCTGCTGATGCTACGGTTTTTGGTGATCTCGACCACAACGGACAACTGGATACGGCGGAAAAAGCGGCAGCGGGTTCATTCCGGTTTGTTTATTATGTGATCCTGGCGACACATATTCTGCTTGCAGCGGTTATTATGCCTTTTATTCTGGTTACCTTATCACGAGCTTTAACCGACAGGTTCGATAAACACAGAAAAATAGCACGAATTACCTGGCCCATCTGGTTCTATGTTGCCGTTACCGGTGTTGTGGTTTATCTGATGATCGCTCCTTATTATCCGTAACCTTCATTAACTTTGCAGCAATGAAAAGGAAGTTACTCCTGTTTGTCGTTTTGTTTGCTTTACTCAGCATTGTGAGCACTGAACTCTCTGCCCAGTGTGCCATGTGTAAAGCCGCTGCCGAAGAAGGCGCGAAAGACGGGAATTATCAGAGTGCTACCTTGAATACGGGGATCATTTACCTGCTGGTGATGCCCTATCTGGCTTTTTGTGTTGTTGGCTGGCTTTGGTATAAAAACTACAAGCGCCGCAAAAAAGAAGAAACAGCAGGCGTCTGAACTCAAAGATCTCCTTCTGCCGGCCTGATCAGTATTTCCTCCACAATAGTTCTTTCAGAAACATCGTACGCCGACCAGATCATTTTTGCAATATCATCTGCATCTATAAATCGGGAATCAGGGTAAGTCGTACCCTTCCATGAGTCGGTAAGTGTCGCACCGGGAATAACTGAAGTGACCCGGATATTATAATTTTTTAATTCCTGCCGCAGATTTTTAGAAAAGCCCGTCAGCGCAAATTTTGAAATTGCATACGATCCACCTGCATCATAAGCATTGATACCGGCGACAGAGGTAATATTGAAAATATGCCCTTTCCGGCGTTGCATCATGGCCGGCACAATTGCCCTGGTCACATGATAGGCGCTGTATACATTTGTGGCGATCAGCTGTTCAAGCGTTCCCTCCGGCTCATCATAAATATTTCCGGGAAGAAAAATACCCGCATTATTTATCAGGATATCAATTTCAGGTATCTCAATACAATATTTCCCGAAATTTTGAGCCTCCTCTTTTTGGGCAAGGTCTGCACGGAAAATGCGAACACTTATGGAAGGATTTTGCGTTAGCAATGCTGTTCTGAGTGATTCGAGATCCTGAAGCGTCCGGGCGCAAAGTGTAAGCGAAAATCCTTTTTCCGCAAATAATTTCGCTATGGCAAGGCCAATCCCTTTTGTTGCTCCGGTGATTACAATATGCATTGCAGAATATTTACTGTAATTAAATAGTTTTACAAAGTAAATCAATTTACACGGGATGCCTGACCATTTTGCCGATGTTATATTGCCTTTTGCTTTGGAAAAGAACTACACCTACAGTGTTCCGGTTGAATTTGTTCCGATGGTGCATACCGGCATGCGCGTAGAGGTGCCTTTCCGTAATAAAACCTATACCGGGGTCATCGCAAAAGTACATGCTGTCAGGCCAAAGGGATATGAAGCGCGCGCTATAATTTCTCTCCCCGACCATTTGCATATTGTAAATAAAATGCAACTGGATTTCTGGGAATGGATGGCGAAATATTATCTATGCTCTCTGGGGGAGGTGATGAATGCAGCCTTGCCTGCTCCCTATAAATTAAGCAGTGAGACCATTATCGTATTGGATGAAAATACCCAAATCGACGCGGCAACACTGGATGATAAAGAATTTATCATTGCAGAGGCACTTTCAATTCAAAAGGAACTTTCACTTAAAGACATACAACAGATACTGCAACAGAAAACAATTCAGCCGGTGATAAAATCACTGATTGAAAAAGGAGTAATATATGTGAAGGAGGAAATGAAGGAAACATATACTGAAAAGAAAGAGAAATTCATTTCACTCAATCGCCAATATCAGCCGGAAGAGGAATTGCGCCGGTTGTTCGATAAACTGGAGGCCCACCCTAAGCAATTGAATGCGTTAATGATCTATTATCAGCTCGCAGCTAATACGGGAAAGATCAAAA
>CAYTFT010000279.1:0-4197 GCA_964437155.1 uncultured Chitinophagales bacterium
ATCTACAATGGCGTACACTCTGCTAAGATACGGTGCGGCGGCTGCTTTCAGAAAATGATCTGCTGTTAAGCATGTGGAACATCCTATGCAGAATACATTTATCTTCGCTCCGGTAACTGCAGAGGTATGATTAATTTTCTGAAACAAATTTATACAGCTTACACCGCCCTGATCTTTCTGCTGCTGGTGCTCATTGTTTTGCCCTTCTTTTTTCTTTTCACGCTCATTTTCAGAAGCCGGGCATTGCTGCCGGTGATGCTCCTTTGCAGGTTTATTGCATACGGACTGATGTATTTATGCGGAATTATTTATCGTTTTCACCGCAATCCGAAAGTCAATAAAAAGCAAACCTATATTCTTGTTGCCAATCACCGATCCAATCTGGACGGTCCGGTTGCTGCCATTTCCTATCCCGGTCGCGTGCGCTACCTCGGAAAAAAAGAATTGCTGAAATTGCCGCTGATCGGACCGATCTTTAAAGTGACAACTGTAAGCGTGGACAGGTCGAGCAGCGAGAGCAGAAAACGGAGTATCGACAGGATGCGAAAATCGATTGAAGCCGCCGAACATATTTTCATTTTTCCGGAAGGCACGAGAAATAAAGCCGCCGAAGATATTTTTTTACCTTTTAAGGATGGCGCTTTCATTATAGCGGTGCAAACGCAAACGCCCATCCTGCCGATGATCTTTTATAATACGGATAAACTGATGCCGAATTATAAAACGAAAATGCGTCCCGGTATAATAGACATTTATCATTTAGATCCTGTTGATGTAACCGGACTTACCGAAGCGGATGTTAAATCCCTTAAACAAAAAGTATATGACAGCATGCGGCAGAAGTACCTGGAAGTGGAAGCGCTGCATAAAAGGAATTGAAACATCTGCAATAATCGCCTATCTTGCACGCATGAAACTTAAATTTTGCGGCGCTGCCGGCACAGTTACAGGCAGCAGCCATCTGGTTACGCTCGATGACGGTACCAATATTCTTCTTGATTGCGGGTTATACCAAGGCGACGAACCCGAATATGCACGTTTCAACGAAACATTTTTGTTCGACCCTGCAAAGATCGATATCGTGGTGCTGTCACATGCACATATCGACCATTGCGGGAAATTACCCAAACTCGTGAAAGATGGATTTTCGGGAAGAATTTATTCTACTCCGGCAACGGAAGACCTGACTGCAATAATGCTGCTCGACAGCGCACATATTCAGGAACGCGAAAGTGAATTTACAAATAAACATCACGGCGAAGAAGTGCCGGATAAAGAAGCATTGTACACTGCGGAAGATGTTGCAAGAACAATGGAATTATTCCGCACCGTGCATTATAATCACTGGTTTGGTATTCATCCCGATGTGGACGTGGTGTTTAAGGATTCCGGACATATTCTCGGCAGTGCGAGTGTGTCGATGAAAATTCGTCGTCAGGGAATGCGTGATTTTATGCTGGGATTTACTGCTGATATCGGGCGTCCCGATCGGCCCATATTGCGAGATCCCGATCCCATGCCGGCCTGTGATCTTTTGATCAGTGAATCCACTTACGGAGATCGATTACACGAACAGGCACCGCAGGAAAAAGAACATTTTTTAAATATCATCAAGCAAACCTGTGTTGAACAAAAAGGTAAACTTATTATTCCGGCGTTCAGTCTTGGCCGCACACAGGAAATAGTATACATGCTCGATCAGCTGGTGAAAGAAAACAAGTTGCCGGATATCCCCGTTTTTGTGGACTCACCACTGGCGGTAAATGCAACGCGCATTTTTGAGATTCATCCTGAATGTTTCGATAAGGAAATTCTGCAATACATGACAACCGATGCCAATCCTTTCGGATTTGAAAATCTGAAATATACACGTACGGTAGATGAATCCAAAGCTATTAATACAATGAAAGGTTGTGTGGTTATCGCAGCATCCGGAATGATCAACGCAGGCAGAATAAAACATCATGTATATAACGGGATCGGAAATCCTGCCAATACAATTCTGATCGTTGGATATTGTGCAGATAATACCCCCGGCGGTAAACTCCGCGCAGGCGCAAAAACGATCAGACTGTTTGGTGAAACAAAGGAGGTGAAAGCGCAGGTGGAAATTATGAGCAGCTTTTCAGCACATGGTGATTACCGCGAAATGATCAGCTTCCTCCGTACCCAGGAAAAAAAGAAAATGCGGGAAGTGTTTCTGGTGCATGGAGAAGAAAAAGCGCTTACCGGTTTTCAGCAACATCTTACGGAAGCGGGATTTAATAATGTACAAATTGCAAAGCTGGGAGCAACAGTGGATATCTGACAGATAGCATCTCCGGATTATAATTTGTTTTTGACCGATAAGAATTAATATAAAATGCAGAAGGGGAAATTGCATGCGCAGGGCATTTTGTTTTGGATCGTATTTATTTGCATCCCCTTTAAAGGCATTGCACAGAAAGATCCGGAAGTAATATTTAATCATCTCACCATTCTGCTGGATTCTGCAGATGCAGCAGCATTAAATGCGAACGGATTTATCAATAAGGAGCTCGCTTTCACCCGCAATCTTTTTAATGCACAGGCGGGGTTGGAAAATAACAGGTCCTTTTATCTTTTCAGTAAAAACGGATATATTGAATGTATGGATACCACCGGTTCGGGTGAAAAATTCCCATCAGCATGCATCCATTTAAGTGTTGACAGTGTTGGCGGATTAAATGTTCTGAAACCAAAATTGGATTCTGTCTCCCGGAATATTATTTCCGGCATAATGAAAAACATGGATGGTAAAATGATACCCTGGTGCCGCGAACTGGAGTTTATGGATTCGGTGCAATCAAAAGAAGATAATCCGGCTATCCGGATAATGGAATATCATCCGTATTATTTTTCGCGTGCAGGACTGGATGGGAAAAATAACATGTTGACCCGCAAGGCCTTTCTCGGGCAATATATTCCTGAAAAATACGACCGGGTGATGCAGCAATTTACCGGCGTGCAATGGAATGTAACACAGGATGCATTTCATTATTACGAAATTTTATTACCTGCATTGGGGTATGTGAAAACAGATGATGAATTATTTACCGGACCCGATGGTTTTACCATCCGGATGCATATACCGGAGGAAGGGGAATCTGCCGGTTTACAGGCCATCGCGTTCAGCGCTGTTTCTGCAGGCGAGTTTACCATGCGGATAACAGATAATCTCACGCTGGTAATGGCAGGTGACAGAGGATGGATTGCAATTACACGGTGATGCATGTTGTTTATAGCAGAAAGAAAATAGCTTTTTTGCAGGAACCCGATAATTGCATTTAATTTTACGGATGATAAACGGGCAGATCCCGCCCGACAAATAAAATAAACTATGACCGATAAAAATTTACAGACTGAAATTGATGCATCGTATTTATACGGTGTGATGGCAAGCCATGAAGAAGATCCCCATGTGAAAAAAGTTTTCGAGCAGATGTGTGCAATCGAAAAGAGTCATGCGGTAGCTTTCGCTGAAAAGCATGGCGTCGAATTGGCATCCATCATGAAACCATCGTGGCGCGCGCGTACAATACATACGATCGGAAAAATATTCGGATATGATTATGTGCTGGGGGTATTGATGGACACAGAAAAAAGTATTGCCAACGCAACAATAGTTTCAAAGGCAAAACATAACGAGGTTATTACCGGCAGTGAAACAAATCACGTCCGGATTTTAAAAGGCCTTGTGGAAGGAGAGAAAAAAATAAGCGGCGCAACGCTTTCGCGATTTGAAAAACGACATCGTTCTGTTGGTGGTAATGCCATCAGGGCGGCAGTATTAGGCGGAAATGACGGACTGGTTTCGAATTTCAGTCTGGTAATGGGAGTAGCCGGTGCCACTGTTGATCAGACAGGCGTTTTACTGGCCGGTATTGCCGGTTTGCTGGCAGGCGCATTGTCCATGTCGCTGGGAGAGTGGATCTCCGTAAAAAGCTCACAGGAATTATACGAAAACCAGATGCAGCTCGAAATGGAAGAACTGGAAAACAGTCCTGAAAGCGAAGAAAAAGAACTCGCACTCATTTATATGGCGAAAGGAATTCCGGAGGAGCAGGCAAAGCAAATGGCAAATGATGTGATGAACGACAAAGAACATGCACATGAAATTCTGGTGAAGGAAGAATTGGGAATTAATGCAGAGGAATTAAAAGGATCGGCAATGGAAGC
>CAYTFT010000280.1:0-4172 GCA_964437155.1 uncultured Chitinophagales bacterium
ATAATCTGTTGGTTTAAAGAAGTTTCTATCATCTGCAGTGTGACCCGGATTGGATTCGAACCAATGACCCTCAGCTTAGAAGGCTGATGCTCTATCCAGCTGAGCTACCGGGCCGGAATTTTGTCGTAGAGGGTGCAAATTTAAAAGATTCCAGTCAGGATTCAGAATAGAAGATACCCGACCTGAATAGCGGGGACTGCAAAAAGGAATCCCTTCAAATTGGTGAAATTAGCCTGTAACGGGCCCCTGTAAGTAATTGCATAACGCCCGTCGGCAAGGATTGGATCAAACGTTTCTGCGGTGGCGGCATCTTGCATAAAGAATCCTGCTTCCAGTGAAAGGTCGAGGGCAACTTTATCCCAGAACACCGTTTGCCATCCGTAGCCGATAAAAATTCCCGCGAGCTGCACATCAGGAAATGTCTGATCCAGCAATGCCTGCGGCGCAGGATTTTCGGCGAACTTACTTTCTTCGAGTCGTGTGCTGTAAGCATATAAGGCGGGAGAGAGGCTGAAATAATTTCCCAGCGGCGCTGCCGTCTCCGTCAGGTAATATTTGAAACTCAGCGAATACATGCTGCCGGCTGACGTGCCGAGAATGAGATCGTATGTATCGCTCACATTATCAGAATAAAGAATATTTGCCGACATGTGCATCGGATTATACCTTGCTTCAATGCTCCAGTTTTTAAAAATTGCATATTCAACGCTGAACCGGGCAACAGGATAAAAAAGAACAGGATCTTTCCGGTCATCGTAATAATCATCATCCAGGGAGTAGCCGATACTGCGTGCAAATAAATTATTTACCGGCAAAAATCCGGCTTTCACTATACAATTCTTACCCTGATACCCGACAGCCTGCGCCTGCAGCAGTAGATTTACCGGGAGTAATAATAGCGTCAGCAAAATATTTTTCATCGTCCGGATCCTTTGGGTTTTGATGCAACCTGATGCAACATTTCGTACGTTGTTGAATTCAGCACTGCACGGCTGTCATTATAATTCAATAATAAAAATTTCAGAACATTAGCCTCTCTTGTTTTTACATTGTATAATAATCCAAGGTAAAAAAACTGATACTGCGGTGCAATTAATTTATACATACCGAAAGGCAACAGCGGTGGCAAAAGTGCGGAAGCGCCGATATATAAAAGCGGTGTGAGAAAATTCTTTTTTTCACGCAGGGAAATGATGCCTGTCCACAGGAAATAGTCCGTTTGATATTTAGTGGCTACAGAATCTACCAGTTCCTGTTCATATCCCGGAATATTCATATTGCCGAAATCCAGTTGTTCGCTGAACCAGTCGTTCAGCTCATTCATATCGTTGAATTTAACGGCATCATTCTCATCGAGTAATAAAGGGTCAATTAT
Organism: uncultured Chitinophagales bacterium; assembly: GCA_964437155.1. GTDB lineage: Bacteria > Bacteroidota > Bacteroidia > Chitinophagales > BACL12 > UBA7236. The sequence goes on from CAYTFT010000280.1 coordinate 1,376, forward strand.
TTCAATGTGGAGATCGAGTAAAGCCGCATTTTCCTTCAGGATCTGCAGATAATTGAGCTCGCCTTTTTCTCCGGAAATATATTCGATATTGCCTCCATGCCGCTGGTCAATGCGCATGTAAAACGGATTTATTGCGACAATACTGTCGATGCCCATGTGCAATGCGAGATAATAATTTCTTGTTTCTGCGCCATTGAATTTTAATCCGGAACCCTTGTTCTTTTTTGCAAGCTGCTCGCGGGCTTCCCGTTCAGCAATCGCATCGTTCCATAACTGATTGAAATCTTGTTCCGGCCAGTAATCATTGAATGCATAAAGCAGATGTGCTTTGAGTTTGTCTATTTTCGGTTTGGCAGCGGTAGCCGATTTTGGCGCCACGGTCTTTTTGGTTGTAGACTTTTTATAAGGTGTACGTTTTGTACTGGTGATCTTAATTTTCGGATTGCCAATATCAGCCAGTTTGGAAAGACTGTCGCGGCTGATGGTATCATTTTTCAGAAAAAAATCGTCGGCATCAAAATGATAAACCACCAGATCATCCACGAGCGCTTTGCATAAAGGCATGATCTCCTTATCGTCAGGGAATTTCTGATGCAGCCGATACGTATATACCAGCGATAGAACATTCAGCTCTACATCATTCAATCCCCATAATAAATAGTAGAGTTGTTGTTGCTGACCTTCGTATTCCTGAAACGGCGCTTTTTCCGCATAATTTTCCTCGTCCCGGTTATTTCTGAATTTTGTCAGACTGGTGAGGGATTTAGCGATAATTTTTTGAAGATATTTATTATCGGGATCCTGCAAAAGCGAAAGATAGGAGGCGTATATGGCATCCTGATACAACTGATTATGCAGATAATACATCGGAAGTTCATATCGTGCAGCATTGCGTAATTGTAAAAATGCATCTTCCGATATAAGCCATTTTTTTCTTTCACCTGCGGGTATATTTTCCAGTGTTGCATTTACTGCCGATCTTCTTTCACCGATACTTGGATGCGTACTTTTATTTGCCTCGCGTTCCTGCATGATTTCCGGTGTGCCCGTAACTCTTTTTACGGAATCCAGCTGCAGGTTTTTGGAAATAACATAATGCGGGCCTTCAAAAAAACTGAGTGGAAACGGCGCGTCCTCGTAAGGCATATAGGAATATTTCAATACATCGAAAACCTTATTGAGTGTTGCGGTATCGGCGCTGTATCGGGATTCAAGAATGCGCATGGCACCAAATGCATCGGCTTCCATTTCCAGTGATTGCGAATAAAGATTTTTGGAAATAATATTCTCATCGAACGAACTCTTTTTCAGCAATGAATTTTTCGAGCTGTTTTTATCTATCTGTGTTGCTTCCAGATAAAAATCCAGTCCGTGATCCTTTGCAATATGCCCGATCTCGTGTCCCATCACAAAGGCGAGCTCAGCCTCATTATCCAGCATGGAAATCAACCCCATGCTGATGAAAATATTTCCCCCGGCTCCCGCAAATGCATTGACAACAGGGGAGCGCAAAATATAAAACCGCACACGGCTGCGCAGTTCGGGATCATTTTTCAATAATTCATCTGCTATCTTACTGAGGTAATTATTGTATTCGGGATTATATAAAACTAATCCGCTGCGCATCATTTCATCAATGGAAAATCCGCTTTCGAGATAATACTGTGCCTGTGATTTTACTTCACTTTTTTCGAGGCCGGCATCAATGGAATCGATAATATGCCGGTATTTGACGGTGGAAGGTGTATAGACCTCTGCCGGAAGTTTACCGGTATGAACGATCTTGGTATAATCAGAGGATGTTTGTGCATACATTTCCTGCAGCAGATACATAAAAACAGCGAGGAACAGGATGCTTCTTGTCATATGACAGATAGATAAACAATATTAATATTTTTTTCTGAGATTGTTTTCAGTACATAAAAAAAGCGGAGAGTGCATCTCCGCTTTCAAAAATTAATTCAGATCATGGATTGTCATTCAGTGTGAGATGTCTGATGCCCACATTCCACATCGTAAAACTCATCCAGTCGGCATCTTCCTCGATGATCTTTTTCAAAGGTTTTCCGGCACCGTGTCCTGCTTCTGTATCGATGCGGATGAGGCAGGGTGCGTCACCGGCCTGTGCTGCCTGTAATGCGGCAGCGAATTTAAATGAATGGCCCGGAACCACACGGTCGTCATGGTCGGCAGTTGTCACCAGTGTTGCCGGATAATGCGTGCCCGGTTTGAGATTATGCAACGGCGAATATTTGTACAAATAATTAAATGCTTCTGCTGAACTGTCGGCGCAACCATATTCAGTTATCCAGCCATGTCCGACAGTAAAACGATGGAAGCGGAGCATATCCATTACGCCCACACCCGGTAATGCAACAGCAAAAAGATCGGGGCGTTGTGTCATACAGGCACCCACCAGCAAACCGCCATTGCTTCGGCCCATGATAGCGAGTTTGGTATTGGATGTATATTTTTCATTGATGAGATATTCACCTGCGGCGATAAAATCATCAAATACATTTTGTTTTTTCCCGAACATCGCAGCCTTATGCCATTCTTCTCCGTATTCGGTTCCGCCGCGGATATTCGCAACCGCATAAATAAATCCCTGTTCCAGTAATCCCAGGCGCGTTGCACTGAAGGTCGGCGTGATATTAATATTAAATCCGCCGTACCCGTATAATAAACAAGGATTGTTTCCGTCGAGCTTAATACCTTTTTTATACACGAGGAACATCGGTATTTTGGTACCGTCCTTACTATTATAAAATACCTGCTTCATAACATAATCGGAAGC
>CAYTFT010000281.1:0-4160 GCA_964437155.1 uncultured Chitinophagales bacterium
CACTGATAAGGGCCGCACTTTCATTAAACATCCGAAATCGGTAATGATCTCGCTGAATCATGATTACGAGACAGATACTACCGATGTGGATATGGATAATGCCGCGGGTAAAAGTGTATTGGATCCGGTGCTTATGGGCCTGCTTACCAGCCTGCGCGAAAGGGTTGCTAAAGATGCCGGTTTGCCGCCGTATGTTATTTTTTCGGAGAACTCGATTGAAGAGATGGCGACCATGTATCCAACTACGATGGATGAATTGATCAGGATCTCGGGTGTCAGCAAAGGGAAAGCCGATAAATACGGTAAAAAATTTATCGAAGAGATCGGGCATTATGTTGAGGAAAACGAAATCGAAAAGCCATCAGAGTTCGTAATGAAACAGGTGGTAAATAAATCGGCACATAAAGTGAAAATAATTCAGTGTATCGATAAAAAAATGCCGCTGCCGGATATTGCACGCAGTATCGGAATGAATTTCCCCGATTTTATTGACGAGATCGAGACTATTGTTTCTTCAGGTACCAAATTAAATATGGATTATTATCTGAATGATATCGTGGAGGCAGAATTGCAGGAGGAAGTACATGATTATTTTATGGAGATGCGGAATCTCGATATGCGCTCTGCCTTTAATGATCTGAAAGACGAAGGACTGAATTATGAAGAGATAAGGTTGCTGCATATCAAATTTATGAGCGACCTTGCTAATTAAAATATAATTGCAATTTAATTTTTTTCAAAGTCAAAAACCGGGTTGCCGGGATAATAAAAAATGAACGATCACCAGCAGACATTTGAAATAAAACTCCCGCAGTTCGAAGGGCCGTTTGATCTCTTGCTGTTTTTTATCGAACGCGATGAACTGGATATTCACGATATCCCGATCTCCAAGATCACCAAAGAATTTCTTGACTACCTGCATTCACTTTCCCAGCTCAATATTGAAGTTGCAAGTGAATTCATTCTTGTGGCTGCCACGCTCATGCGTATCAAGGCGAAGATGTTGCTTCCGCGCAAGGAGCTGGATGAATTCGGCAATGAGATAGACCCGCGCAAGGAACTTGTCGACCGGCTTTTGGAATACAAACGGTTTAAGGAAGTTATTTCCGACCTCAGTACGCTGGAAGATGACCGGCAGTTGAAAATTCAGCGCGGAAATATATTACTGGAGCATGAAATACTGGCAAAGAAACATTCCAATGAAATGGAACTCAGCACAGTAAATTTATTTGTCCTGCTCAAAGTTTTTGAAAAAGTAATGGACCGCTTCCGCAACCAGCCCACTGTAACAGAACATGTTGTATTTAAACTGGACTATAGTATTGAAGAAGAGAGTTTTGGTGTTGTAAGTTATTGTAAAGGAAAAAAGAACGTGCCTTTCGTCGAATTATTCCAGTCCTGTAAAGATAAATTTCAGGCCGTGTTTCGCTTCCTCAGTATACTCGATCTGATAGCGGCACAAAAGATCACATTACTCGCCGGGGAAGGAATGAATAACTTCTGGCTGACAATGGATAACAACTGATTTAAAATTAATTTCAATAAAAAACCGGATCATCAACTGATCCGGTTTTTTTATGATGGCTGCACTTATTTACTGAATGGTAAGTGTAAGACTTACCTGACCGGTAAGGCCGTCGCGGTTGGTGATCGTAAAAGTATATTTTTCCGTATCACCCACGGTTGAGCCGGCGGTAGTATTGAAATCATAATTATACGCGTCTTCGCTTGCTGCCGGAACATCGATATCGTAAACAGATACACCCGTTCCGCCATTTACTGATTTCGTGATATTAAAATGGGTAAGCACATCTTCGCTTTCTGCTTCTGATTCGGCTTTCTCGGCATCAATGCCGATCAGCACAGCACTGGCAGCCGTTACATCCGCATCGGCAGAAATATAAGTGCCGCCTGTTTTAAAACTGATCGTCGGCGGTTTCATCTCGTCCTCTTTTTTGCAGGAGGTGAACAGAGATATTGTTATAAAGCATACGGCAATTACCGCAATCTGAAATTTTTGATTTTTCATATTATTTGTTTTTTGTTGGTTTTGAAAAAATGATTTTACAATTAAAAATGATATGCATGCCGATGTTGAGATAGCCAAGGTCTTTGAACCGGGACAAATGATCAACATAGGCTTCGTTCAGTAAATTGTTTCCCGTGAGTGAACAGGACACGGGAAATTCTTTTACCTGAAAAGTGCAGCCGGCTCCTGCATTTAAAAGCTGATAAGCTTTTGTAGCCGTTTCCTCCGGAGCCGTCTGATTTTGGGCAGCAACAAGATCTGTTTCTGCAAATACATACAGATCGCGCAGATGAGATATTCTTTGTTTTTCAAACCGGATCTCCGGCGTAATTTTTTGCGCAGGAATAAATGGCAGGAAATCACCATCCGATTTTTTCCCGATCATGCCCGCGTAAGCAATGCTTGCAGAAAAGTTTTTTATTGCAAAGGGTATTATCTTCAGTTTTGATTCACCTCCATACAGATCGGCAGTCTGTTGCCGGTAGCGGTATATCGGAAATCCAAACCATTCTTCATCCGTAGGATCGAGATAGATATAATCAATAAAATGATTATAAAATACACTCGCAAAAAATTGAATTTGCCTTGTGCTGATATCCATACTGATATCTCCATTGATATTTTTCTCATTTTTCAGGTCAGGATCTCCGATCTCAAATGTGAATACACCTTCATGCAATCCGTTTGATGATAATTCCGCAAGATTTGGACTTCTTACTCCTGTGGAAATATTACATTTAATGTTCACCTTGCCGGAAGGATTCACACTCATGCCTGTCATTCCATTTACAAACGGACGGTAGATCTCAAACGGCGCAATGGTTTTATCGGGAGAATTTACTCCGGGTGTTAGCAGCGTATGGATATATCGTATGCCTGCTCCGCCACCCACTTCCAAAACACTGGTTCCGATATGATATTTAATATATCCGGAGGTACTGGTTTCGGCCATCCATGCATCGGGAACAATGCGTTTACTTCCGTAATTTGTATTGTTCTCCAGTGATGAAATATTTGCCCAGGCAAATTCTGTTTTATCCGTAATATTTTTCACCCAGCGCAACGTGTACTCTCCGGTCACCAGATGCATATTCAAAGTGATGGCGCCTCCGCCTTCGTCTTCCATTCGCAGGTTCGATTGTAATCCTGCATTTAATTTCAATATTGAATGTTCGAGGTAGAAGGTATTTTGTGAGGAACCGATATGCAGCATTACAATATGGTGCGGTCCCGGAAAATTACGCGCCCACCGTGCATCCGGTTGTTCAAAAAAATCGGTGATATCACTAAAAATAAAACCATACCGGTTGAATGAAAAATTATAATTGTTTTCACTCGTCCAATTTTTCTTTGAAAATCCGTAAGTGCCTTTCAGATAATACCCGTCAAAACGACTGTTCAACACACGTGCATTATTTCCGTCAGTATAATCGGCATTAGACTCGGCGCCCGCGCGAATACGCAACCATGTATTGCCGAAGTTTGCCTTATATCCATATTGCATCAATCCGCCTCCCGTATTAGAATGCAGACGAATGCTCAGATCACTTTCCTGCGTATGGATCTTCGGTTTTTCCTCTTCGATAATATTGATCACGCCGGCAACTGCTTCCGTTCCGTGCAAAATGGAATAAGGACCTTTGATAAGTTCGATGCGATCGATACCGATATCACTCAATCCGAGTCCGTGCTCATCCTGCCATTGCTGGTTATCAAAACGCAATCCCGAAAAAAGCACGAGCACACGATTTCCGTACAAACCATGTATAACAGGTTTGGAAATTGCAACGCCTGTACTCAATTGGCTGATGCCGGGAATTTTCGCCAGCGCATCACTGATATTAAATGCGCCGCTTTCTGTAATCTGACGAAGGGTGAATGCTTCAATCGCAATGCTTGTCTGCTTTGGTTGTTCATCTTTGTAAGAAGAAACGATCACTACCGGTAATTTTACAGTATCTGTTTGTGTAAATCCGGATAGCGATAAAAGCAGAAGCATGCAGATCAGGCCGCACCTTAATAATGAAATTTGCATGTAATGTAATTTGACCTGAAAAATGAGTGCTGTAATAAACTCAGACAGCCAACCGATCGGGCGGGGGAGAAACGGATAATGCAAAAGATCCGGAAA
>CAYTFT010000282.1:0-4135 GCA_964437155.1 uncultured Chitinophagales bacterium
CCAGAACGAAATATGTGCGAGTTTTTCACTGTAAAGTTTTCCTTCGGTAATGACGGGGATCAGTTGATGGCTGGCGCCGAGTATGATCATAGTGCCCCATCCAAGTGCCATTATATGTGTAATTGCAAGCAGTTCCGGCTGGAAATAATCACCGGTAAAATTTTCAGCAAATACAAATATTAAAATGGTTGCCGCAAAGAAGGAGAGGGCAGCATACATATAAAACGGAATCACCACTTTGTGTGATGTAGTTTTAAGGGTACTATTTCCGTTCGCCGGCTGCAGCATGAAAATCGGAATTGGAATTTATTTTTTCATTGTATCGTTTGTGAAGACAAGCATATGCACCTGCGCATCGTCGATTTCCCGGATGCGGTAATCAAATTTCCGCTCCCTGAGTTCAGGCAATAAAAATACCGGAATTCTCTTATGGTAAACGAACAACGCCTCATCCGGTTTTAATGTATCCAGGGCTTCCAGAATGGTGACCATTGGCAAAGGCATTTCAAGATCACGAACATCCCGGATCACCATTTTATTTTTATACATTTCCATCAAACCATCCCAGCCTTCGTCATTTTTATTATCGCTTAAATCTGCATCCTGTGTTTCAGCCGTTTTGTGAAACCATGTATGGTACAGATCCGGGGAAATTGTTTTGGTATACGACGTAAATCCCTTCGTTTTTAACAAGTGAATAAGCGGAGTGGGGACAAAACTATTAATCAGCAATAAAATTTCACCGGATTTAACTTCTCCTGTTTTTTTTAGGATAATGGAAAGCGGATCATTTCCGGATTCAATTACGGGGCGCACATCCAGTTCGTGCACACGCAGGTTGCGGATATTCTGCATAAAATCCGGTTGTGCTGTTTCCATGTTGTCTTCCGGTTCAGGAGGGAAATCCGTTTCTATATTAAACCCGAGTGGTTGTAATGCGTGAAAAAAATCTTCCACTTTGCATCCGCCAATTTTTGCAGCCATACTAATTGTGGCGCGCACTGCCATAACTTTTCTGAGGATCGGATTCCGTAATTTATTGAATGCAGGAGATATGCGGATAATAGCTTCGAGCGCATCCGGATGTGCTTTCAAAATGGCGGCAATTTTTGTATTTGCGTTAATGGTTAGCATGATTTGAATATCTGCGATGAGACAGGTACAGCGTTTTGAAAAAAAAATGCAGATTGTACCTTAAGTTTTTACCGGATTATAACAACATTATAACGACACCACCCAGAAATGATCTTCCCATGCATCATCCGGATCAGATGTCGTTGTCTTTTCTGCAGGAAATATATCCATGAGTTCTGTTTCATTTTTCAGCTCCTGCACATGATTATATAATGTGCGTTCTTCAAAACGGATATGATCATGCAAAGCGTCAGCAAATTCCTTCAAAAGAGATGCATCTGCTTCTGCATTGCGGAGCAGTTCAATGAGCCTGTAAATATTTCTATGTTCCAGTTCTGCGCGCTTACGCAAGGGATCATCTTCCGGCAAAAGCGGAAAAAGTTGAATTTCTTCTGCGGTAAAATGTTTTTGAAGATCAACAGTAAAGTAATGGAGAACATAATCTGCGATCCTTCTGCTTTCGATCTGTAATTTCAATCCCTGCCGTATTTTCCATACCAGCAATAATCCGAAATGATGCTCACGCGAAAATTGAATTAATGCGGCGTGCCGTTTGATCGGGCGCAGTTTTTCTTTCTTCGGCACAGAAAGTTTTTCCAGAAGATTTGCAGATACACTGTCGGCATACGGCCCGAATGCATTTACCAGATAGCCCTTAATTTTATAGGTAGGAGAGGATATCGCATATACGATCATTTCATCGCCGGGATCCGAGTCGCCTTCAAAACGGTGAATTTCATCGATCTCAAAATCGGCCGGTGAAAGTTGTATATCAGCGTTCCTGCAATAGAGACAATCTTTGCCCGCCTCTGTTTCAAGGTCATGCGTATAACCACGTTGCACGAGTCCGCTGATCGCGTCTGTTACTGTTTCGTAAGCCGTTTTTTTATCGTCCATTTCAGGGTTTTAATTGCTTTTCTAATGCAATTGCCTTTGGAAATAAAATATTATTCTCCAGATGGATATGCATATGCAGGTCATCTTCAAATTCATCCAGCAGGCGGTACAATAAACTATAACTCGCACACGCATCCTGTGGTAAAGAATATCCGGAGGAAAGTGCACGTATTTCTTCCAGCAATCCGCCAACTAATGTATGCTCCATTTCCATCATATGTACCGGATTTTGCACAGTGCCGAAATGTGCGGCATAAAATGGCTGAACATTGGTAGAAACCGACATCAGTTCTTTTATATACGGGAATAATATTTTCTCCTCCTTTGCCATGTGCGCAGAAAGTTCTGCATGGATCAATTCAACCTTTTCACATATTTCGGTGAGTTCGGGATGGGAATGTCCATGTACGTGCATAACCTTCTTTGCGTAATGTACGATATCAGGCATTGTATTGCGAATATACAAATGGTGCGTGTTAACGATATAATCTGCCAGAAAATCGAGCGGCCATTCATTGTAGGGCAAATCGCGGCTTTTCGGCTCCTGCGCTGCAAGACGCAATGCATTTTCTACCAATGCAGGATCTATTGATTTTTCTGCACAGGCTTCCTGCACCGTTTTTTTACCTCCGCAGCAAAAATCAAGTCCGTATTTTTTAAATACCTGTGCCTTGCGTGTATCTGCTGCTGCGAGCGTCCCCAAAGTTTCTCCGCTATTGGTGGAAGTGCGCTTTGTTATTTTCACGTTCCATATTTCGGGACCCTGTTCAAGATATTCCCAGGTAAAGATATTGCCCCGTTCCCCGAGCATCTGATAATACAATGGTTTCGGGTCGTGATCGTTGTGAATTGTTAAACTTTCTCCTTCTGCTAATGCATCAAACCGCTTGAAAATGGTCGGATGTTTTAAGCGTGGCTCCAGTAAGGTTACGTCGAGATAATTTTCTGTTATAAGTTCCATAATCCTGATTTTTATTGTGAATGACATAGCAAAGGTATAACAGAATTTTAATAAAAGTATAAAAATACTTTTATATTAACAAAAAAATTACGGAACCGGCTATGCCTCGTCTCCGGCAGCATCAAGATCCTTCAGGATTTTATTGACATCTTCCTCAGTAGTGGTGAGCTTTTGCTTGCAGATTTTGATCAGCAGGGCAGCGCGTTTAACTTTCTCTGAAAGCTCGTCCACAGAGATCTCGCCCTGTTCAATTTCGGAAACGATTGCCTGTAACTCGCTGAAAGCGTCTGTATAACTGATCTTTTCACTCATCATTCTTTTTTTTATCCGTTGACTCCACAATACTAATAATATTTCCCCCGAAAACAGTAGTGGTTAATGCATCTCCGGCACGGATCGATTTCACCTCCTTCACTGCTTTGCCGTTGTGACGGGTAATGCTGAATCCGCGGCGAAGCACATTATCCGGATGCATATTTTCTATATTTTTTCCGATGCCGCTGAGTTCGGCATCCCGTTGCTTTATCAGGGTAACCGTGTCTTTGCGGATACTGCGTGAATACTGTCGTATATCTGTCCCGGCTGTATGCATAACCGCGGCAGCTGCTTTTTTAGCGCTATTTTTTTCATCCGTCATGGCAGTTCGGCTGGTTTTAAAAATGAATTTTGATCCCTGCACCATGGAGGTGCTCAGGCTGCGCATTGCATTATTGGTTATCGCGAGAAGATGTTCGGTTGAGGACCTGAATAATTTCATCTCGGCATTAAATTGTGTTTTTGCTTCCAGCACTATGCGCAGGGAGCGGTCTGCGATCTTTTCCTCGGCCTGCTGTACCGGGACAGAAAAATTATGCATTTTCTGCAGGAGAAATTCTGCCAGTTTTGTCGGCGTGATTGCATTATAATATGCCACCATTTCCGCAACCGTTTCATTCGTTGCATGGCCGATGCCGGTAATTACAGGAATCGGAAATTCAGCAATTGTTTTGGATAGCCGGTAATTGTTATAACAGGATAATCCAACATCACCGCCACCGCCGCGAATGATAGCCACCACATCAAAATGATCTCGTACTTTACGCACCCTTTCCAGTTGCGTAATCATAGCATCAACTGCTTTATCACCCTGCAACAGCGACGGGA
>CAYTFT010000283.1:0-4116 GCA_964437155.1 uncultured Chitinophagales bacterium
GAACCCGTTTCCATGAATATTCACAATTTCGAGTGTGGGGTCGTCTTTGATATATTTCCGGAGTTTGGTAACGAACACATCCATGCTGCGTGCAGTAAAATAATCGTCGCGTCCCCAGATCTGTTTGAGCGCTTCTTCGCGGTACACAATATCATTCACTTTTAAACAAAACAGGCGGAGCAGTTCCGCTTCTTTGGGAGAAAGTTTTGCTTCGGTATGTGCATTTTTCAGCATCCGTGTTTTATAATTAAAATGATATTTCCCGATAGTAAATTCTTTTTGCTGCTGGTTGCTGCGCAATTTTCCTCCGCGTTTCAGAATGGCAGCAATGCGGTATAATAATTCTTCACTGTTGAACGGCTTGGTGATATAATCATCGGCACCCACCTTAAAACCTTCCAGCACATCATCCTGTAATGTTTTCGCCGTGAGGAATATCACCGGCATTTCGGGGTTCACCCGCTTGATTTGCGCAGCGAGTGAAAAGCCGTCTTTCTTCGGCATCATCACATCGAGTACGCATAAATTGAATTCCTCCTTAAAAAAGAGATCTTCCCCTTTTTCACCGTCGGTGGCGAGCTTTACATCGTAGCCACTCATGGTGAGATAATCTTTCAGTACGGCTCCGAAATTCGGGTCGTCTTCAACTAACAGGATACGGGTTTTAAATTCTTCCATAATATTGCTTTAGCGGGTTATAGGTAAAAATAATTTGAATTCAGTTCCTTTTTTCGGCTGGCTCTTTACTTCAATGTTGCCGTGGTGCGCCTCGATGATCGCCTTCACATACGTGAGGCCGAGTCCGAACCCTTTTATATTATGCACGTTTCCGGTGGGCACCCTGTAAAATTTTTCGAAGATCATTTTCAGATGCTCGGCGCTCATGCCGATACCATGATCGGTGATGATAATGTATATGCCTTTATCGTCACTTTCTGTGCGAATATGGATATCCGGATTTTCTGGTGAATATTTATTTGCATTGTCGAGGAGATTGCTTATCACATTGGAAAGATGTACTTCGTCGCCGGTGAGTTCATAATTCTCAGCATTGAGTTCGGTGGTGATATTTCCGCCCTTTTCTTCCACCTGAATGCTGATATTTTCCACAGCCCGGTAAATAATATCATGCATATCCACATCGTCGGTACTGAGGCTGATCTCATTTTTGTCGAGCAGCGCCATCTGCAATACCTTTTCCACCTGGCTGTTCATCCGCTTGTTTTCCTCCTTGATGATATGCGTATAATGCTTCACTTTGTTCTCGTCCTTCAGTATCATCGGGTTGTTCACGGCATCCACAGCCAATGAAATAGTGGCGAGTGGTGTTTTAAATTCATGGGTCATATTGTTGATGAAATCATTTTTGATCTCCGACAATTTTTTCTGCCGTACCAGGATCACGATCGTATAGTAAAACACTGCAATAATGATGCTCGTAAATAATAAGGACCCGAGGAGCAATCCCCAGATCGAGCTCAGGATGAAGCTTTTCTGGTTCGGGAAATCAACGAGTAACACATCGTTATTAAAAAACATATCATCGGGAAATAAACTCACCTTATGCGGCGTGGACACCAGCTTCTGCACATCTTTTTTCTGCGCGGCATTGGTGATGAAAAATTCGTTATCCATCAAAACGCCGTAATTAAAATCGGTATTGATACCGTGATTGCTGAGTTCGTGATTTAATGTATTTTTCAAAAACAACGTGTCTATTGTTTGTTCGGGACGAATTCCGCGCTGCACCATCTGAAATAATATCTGTTCCATTGCTTTTTTGATGCGTCCGGAATTGATCATCAGTTGCCGGTCGATATCCTTGAGGATCTGTCCTATGAGGTCGTTATTTGCGGAAGAAAAATCGCCCTGATATTCGAGCGGTTCCAGAATCATCGTCGGCCGCTCTGCCAGTTCCTGCGGCGACATAACACCGGCATAAGGATCGGCGGTAACGATCTCCGTTCTTTCATAATAGCCGTTATTCACCTTCGACGATTTTATGACTGTTGCCATCATGCTGTCGCTGAGCATACCGTTGTACACACTGAGAGAATCGGTGCCATCCTTGCTCCAGTAAATAGAATCCGAAAGGAACAAATTCATCTGGCTGCTCAGCACGGAAGCGGTAATATTCGTTTCCACTTTGTCGGCAACCTTATTGAGCGCTTCATTCACATGGTATTTGAACACCTGTTCTTTTTGGGTGATGGTGTTCTGGATAAGATAAACCTGCACCATGATGATCCCGAGCAATGCGGAACTCATCAGTATAACGATAAGCCAGATGCGGTTTTTAAACATTTTAACAAATTTACAGGTGTTAAAACCGGCGGTAAAATGGTTTAACGCGGCATTAACATCTTTTAATTGACATTTAACTACAGCGGTTTTGCGGCGATATTAAATTTGTCAACGGATCTGAGGAGCAGCCTTTTAAAGCCCTCCGGATCTATAAAACAGCTAATCAGAAAATATATGAAACGGTTCATTTCCACACTCACTTTTGCAACCCTGTCCTTACTCTTATTGCATGTAAATGGCCAGCAGCCGGCAGATAGCAAGGTCCGCATCAAGATAGACGCGAATGTGGACGGAAAGGCTGTAAAGATCGACACGGCGATCGATGCGCTGGGGGATTTTGACATGGAAGGGATATTGAACGACCTCGGACTCGATGCCGAACTCGGGCAGCTCAATATTGATATCAATAAAAATTTCGATGCCGATGCGATGCATTCCATGATGGAAGGGCTCAAGGGACTGGATCTGGCAGAAATGCCACCCATGCCGCCGATGCCGGTATTGCCTGAAAGTGCGAACCGGAATCCGAACAGGGCAATGCTGGGGGTGTATTCAGATACGGATCCTGCAGGGGCAAGGGTTTCGGGACTCGTTGCCGGGAGCGGAGCAGAGGCTGCGGGGTTGAAGGAGGGAGATATCATTACCAAAATAGACGAGCGTACAATTGAATCCTCCAATAATCTGAGTGAGGTCATAGGCATGTATGCGGCGGGAGAATCGGTGAAGATCACCTATCTCCGCGAGGGGCAATCGTATACAACGTCAGCCACCTTGCAGGAAAATACAGCGGGTTCCGGCAACTGGAATTTTGAAACACTTCCCGATTCTTTCAATATTCGGTTTGACTCAGGCGATATCGACAAATTTTTTGAACCGGAAAGATCGAATCGCGGATATCTCGGTGTATTTCTGGATGATGTAAACGGGGAGGTGAAAGTGACGGGTGTGGATGAAAAATCAGCAGCAGAGGAAGCGGGATTAAAAGCAGGGGATAAGATCACGGCGATAAACGGTAAATCAGTTGTATCGTACGAAGATGTCATGGACCTTATGCAAACAACTGCACCCGGAGATAAAATTACGATCACATACGAACGCAACGGCGCATCTTTTACAACGGATGCCACTTTGCAGAAAATAAAAAATCAGGTGTATTATTATCACGGAAATGATGACAGCTTTGCACCCGGAATTATTTTAGATAAAGTAATGCCTTGTCCGCCCGGAAGTTCTTACAGTTATAATTCAGGGGACGGGAAAAAGAATATCAATATCTGCATAACCACCACACCGAAAGACGCTATGAAAACAGAGGGCCCGGTTGCCGGTGAAAATATTTCGCATCCTTTACTTGATCCTGCAAACCTGAAAGTATTTTCAAATCCGACCACGGGTGCATTTACGGTAGAATTTAATTTACCAGACGAAGGTGATACACAAATTACCATCACCGATATAAACGGTAAAGAAGTATATTCTGAAACAAGAAAGAATTTCTCCGGTGCCTATAATAAAGTGATCTCTCTCACCACACAACCCAAAGGCACTTATTTTGTGAAGGTTTCGCAAAATGGTTATACGAGTACGAGGGCGGTTGTGATACAGTGAAATAATGTGCTGATGTGTAAATGTGAAAATGTGAAGATGTGCAGTAGCTGGTTAACAAGGAGGATTGTAGTGTGCATTGTGAGAATTGGATAATGATTTTCCATTCACCCAATGGCCATCGATAAACAGGAAGCAATGACTCTTTCTTAATACGAAAATCAATTTCTCGATTCACCCCGCCCACTGCGTGTTCGGGCAGGCCCG
>CAYTFT010000284.1:0-4101 GCA_964437155.1 uncultured Chitinophagales bacterium
ATGCGTATCTGATGAAGGTTAATAAACGCGGCGAGCTTATCTGGGCAAAACATACAGCGGCCGGATTTAATCCTCAGGTGAATGAAGATATGTGCTTCGACTCCGATGGAAACACGATTCTGGTCGGACTTTTTTGCGATACAACTGACTTTGATCCATCGGCAGCAGAATACAATGTAATTGCTAAACCCATGGGCTACTATGATGCCTTTATCCAGAAACTGGATACAGCAGGCAACCTTTTATGGGTAATTGCCATGGGAAATATTTATACCAATGAATATATTATGAATGTTGCTACAGACAGCGACGGTAATTTGTTTTGTGCAGGTGCATTTAACGGCTCTTTTGATATGGACCCCGGTGCCGGAGAATTTATTGTGACAGCGGCATATATGTATGATATGTTTTTATGTAAGCTTGATGCTGACGGTAATTTTATTTGGGGAAAAACATGGAACAATGCTGACTATGACGGAATTGTCGGGATGGATATTGACTCTGATAATAACGTCGTTTTCTCGACTTCATTTGCAGGTACGATGGATATGGATCCCAGTGCAGATGTTTTCAATTTGACAGCAGCAGGATTAACCGATATGGCACTTGTTAAAATTGATGCAGCAGGAAATTTTGTTTGGGCAGATGACATTGGGGGTGCAGAATCTGATGCTGCAGGTGTGCTCGAAATTAATAATGATAATGAGATCATTATCATTGGAAGTCTTTTTGGGACATTGGATGCTGACCCCGGACCAGGGATATTTAACCTCGTTTCAACCGGAGATGAAGATGTGCTGATTGGAAAATACGATACCGATGGAAATTTGATTTGGGCAGAGGGTTTCGGAGGAATTGGAATTGATATGCCTTATGATGTGAAGGTGGATGTAGATGGAATAATTGCAGTTTCAGGTGCTTATGGTTGGAATTTACAAACTTGCGATATGGATCCCGGTCCGGGAGAATCAATAGAGACCTCACTCGGTTATTATGATTTATTTCTGAATACGCTGAATTCGGATGGCAGTTTCCGTGAGTCACTTACTTTAGGCAGCACCAATTTTGAAATGGGCGCCAAGGTCGCACATGCACCTTATCACAGGTTGGCTCTCGGCGGGTTATTTTATTCGAGTCTGGATATTGATCCTGATACTTCTGCATACACAGTTACCTGCACGGGATTTCAGTCGGTCTTTATTGCAGAATACAGCTTTTGTTCAACATCGTCCTATCAGGAAATTTCCGGCTGCGGAAGCGCAGAACTGAATGGCGAAATATTTGATGCAACGGGTGATTATAAACAATTTCTTGTAAATGCCAACGGATGTGACAGTGTGATTTTTGTGCATGCAGATATAATTTCTATTAATACAAATTGCATTGTCGCTGAAAATGTCATAACTGCTGAGGAGGGCGGACTAACCTATCAGTGGCTGGACTGTAATGATGGATTTTCAGAAGTGGTCGGTGCGACAAGCCAATCTTTTACGGCAACCGAATCGGGCAATTATGCTGTGGTCATCAACAACGGATCGTGTACCGACACATCTGAATGTTATTCTGTGGAGATTTTGGAATCAGTATTCAATTTGGATACGGATTCTTCATTACACATTTATCCTGATCCGGTAACATCGGTTCTGCATATTAATGTAATGGAATTTGATTTCCCGGTTTCGATACTTATTGCTGATCCGGCAGGTAGAATTTTTATAGAGGTGACTCACGCAGGGACTGATTATTTGGAGATTGAAGTAACAACATTACCACAGGGAATATATTTAATGAAATTATGTTCCGGCGACATCATACGGAGTACGAGTTTTGTTAAAATGTAACTTCTGATCTCAGAAATTGTTAAAATTTCAGAGATAACCTGCGTCGTGCAAAAATAATCGCGGATTATTCTATATTTACTGTAAGATGATCCGTCCTCTTATCACGATCTGGTGTTTATTTACTCTTGCAGGATATGTTTTAGCCGATGCCCCTGAAGCTGACTATTCCTATTATGTGGAGTATATTGGTTTCGGTTCAGAAGTATCTTTTTTAAATGAGAGCATTGATGCAGATACCTATCTCTGGGACTTCGGTGATGGTGCTACATCCACAGATCTGCATCCAGTGCATGCATATCCGGAGCCCGGTATATTTATCGTTTGTTTAACGGCAACAAATGCCTTTGGATCGGATATCTTTTGTGATACAATAAATACCTATTATCCTCCTTCTGCCGATTTTGATTTCAGTGGTGATCCGTTTGTTGCATTTACTGATCTCACAACTAATTATCCCACGGAATGGGTCTGGTTTTTTGGGGATGATGATACTTCCCATCTGCAAAATCCAACGCATACATTTTTAATCAACGGAGATTATAATGTATGTCTTTCGGCAAATAATCCGGGCGGGACAAGTTACACGTGTAAAACAGTTTCAATAGTTTCTTATCCTGTAACAGAAGCAACATTCAGTTATACCGGTGATCCGCTGGTTTTATTTACGGACCTTTCTACCGAATCACCTTTTGCATGGAGCTGGGATTTTGGTGACGGCGATTCCTCTTCCGAACAAAATCCGGAACATACGTATACAGAAAACGGTACTTTCAATGTTTGCCTCACGGCAACCAATGCAGGTGGCACAGATACTTATTGTGCAACTGTTGTGATCACACATGCCATTGCACCACCCGTTGCAGATTTTTCCTATCTCGTTCTTGATTTAGCAGTCGCTTTTGTGGATGCATCAGAAAATGCGCCTTTTGCATGGTACTGGGAATTTGATGATGATTCTGTTTCCACGGAACAGAATCCTGTGCATGCATTTGCTGCACCGGGGAATTATACCGTTTGTCTCACAGCTACGAATGAAGGCGGAAATAATACGGTTTGTAAAAACATTTTTCTTGCTGCGGGAATAGCAACTCCTCCCGAAAAGGCACTCACCGTTTATCCTAATCCTGCTGATGATATGATCCGGATCGACCTTCCGGTTTCCGTTCAGACCGATGCGATATATCTGTATGATTCTGCGGGAAAATGTTGCTTGTATCAAATGGTAAAGGGTAAACCGGTTGTATTATCCGGTCTTGACCTTCCCTCCGGAAATTATTTCATCCGCTTATGCAAAAACGGGCAAATAATTGCCGTAGAGAAAATAGCAATTCGCTGATCCGGGATTTATTTTCCGTCTGCATATTTTGGATATCGGCATCAAAACTCTGCACATTAAAGGTTTAATTGCATTTACAGAATGGGCCTCCGGTAAAAAAGTTTTAGCAATGCAGGGATTAAGTTTTCCTGTTTTGCTGTATATTTACCTTTTACCTTAACTGTGAAAAAGACTACATTTTACTCCTTTGCGATGGCATTTATCTGTGGATGTGTGCATCCCGTTTTTGCCGGCAACGTACTCAGTACTGATCCACAACTTCTGTATCAGTCAAATCAGGATTATTCCGGATTCGGCAAAAGTGTCGCACCGGCAGGCGACCTCAATGGCGATGGATTTCAGGACCTGGTAGTGGGCGCTTTGTTTTATGATGACGGCCTCTCCAATGAAGGAGCCGCCATGGTTTATTACGGGACCGCTGCGGGTTTACCTGAAACGCCTTCCATCATTCTTCAATGCGATCAGGTATTTGCAAATATGGGCAGTTCTGTGGCATCGGCCGGTGACATAAATAATGATGGATTTGATGATCTGCTCGTAGGGTGTATGTATTATGATAACGGACAAATGGATGAAGGCGCCGTATTCGTATATTACGGTTCTGCTACCGGCGTATCGGCAACATGGAATGCAATACTTGAGTGTAATCAGGCCTTTGCTTCTATCGGATATTCTGTGTCAAGTGCCGGTGATGTAAATAATGACGGATATGATGATGTGGTTGCAGGAGCACCTTATTATTCCAATGGTTCACCGTATGAAGGACGCGCCTATTTTTTCTTTGGCGGCCCTACCGGTATTTCAACAACACCATTTACAACGAAAGAAAGTAATCAGACTTTTGGAAATATGGGAGCTGCTGTTGCCTGCGCGGGTGATGTAAATAATGACGGATATGATGATGTAATAGTCAGCTCTTTGCAA
>CAYTFT010000285.1:0-4094 GCA_964437155.1 uncultured Chitinophagales bacterium
GAAAATGGAAGAGCATAAGTCGTTTCGCGATATAATTTATAATGCGGATGAGGAAGGACATCGTAAATGGGTTTACGCCACTCAACCAAAAGGGAAATTATATAACTGGCGCTCCTTTGTAAGCTGGATCTATCTGATTGTATTTTTCGCGTTACCGCTAATCATTATTAACGGCGAGCCATTATTTCTGTTTAATATTCCCGACCGTAAATTTATTTTGTTTGGCGTTATTTTCTGGCCGCAGGATTTTTTTCTCTTCGCGCTGGGTATGATCACATTCGTGGTATTTGTCATTTTCTTTACTGTATTATACGGCCGTTTATTCTGCGGTTGGGTTTGCCCGCAAACGGTTTTTATGGAAATGGTATTTCGTAAAATCGAATATTTTATTGAAGGAACCGCAGAGCATCAGCGACGATTGAACAAAGGTCCCTGGACACGTGAGAAAATCGTGAAGAAGTCAATTAAGCATATACTCTTTTTCGCATTTGCTTTTCTCGTCGGCAATACATTTTTAGCGTATATCGTCGGGATTGAGCGTGTACGCGAAATAATTACCGAACCGGTAAGCCAGAATCTTGGCGGATTTTTTATCATGCTCGCATTTTCGGGCGCGTTCTATGGCGTATTTTCTTTTCTGCGTGAACAGATCTGCATTTTTGCTTGTCCCTACGGACGCCTGCAGGGCGTGTTACTGGATAAAAACTCAGTGATCGTTGCATACGATTATAAACGCGGTGAGCCGAGGGGCCATGTCAAACACGATGATGCAACGCATGCAAATGGCGATTGTATCGACTGCGGATTATGTGTGCGCGTTTGTCCCACCGGCATCGATATCCGGAACGGTACGCAACTGGAATGTGTCAATTGTACCGCCTGTATCGATGCCTGTAATTCCATTATGGATAAGGTGGGTAAACCACGCGGACTTATCCGGTATACATCTGAAAATAATATTGTAAACGGGGAGAAATTAAAATTCACCTCCCGCATGAAAGCATATTCAGTAGTGCTGCTTTTACTTGTTTCTATTCTCACCATTATGCTCGCTACGCGGAGTGATGTTACCGCAACCGTTACCCGTGTTTCCGGTTCATTATACCAGAAGCGCGATTCCGTTACTATTACCAATTTATATAATATCAAAGTTGCCAATAAAACACATGATGCATTTTCTGTCCATTTGCAGCTGGAAAATATGAACGGCGAAATTCAAATGGTGGGAAAAGATGTGCAGGTTGGCAGTGAATCCCTCGCGCAGGGAACATTTTTCATCATTTTAAAAAGAGACCAGATCAAACAAATGAAAATGGATGTCGAGATCGGTGTGTATAATGGTGATAAAAAATTGCGCACAGTAAACGCATCATTTTTCGGACCTGTTTCAAAAAAATAAAATTATGCATTGGGGAAAGTACATTATCATCGTTTATTCTGTGTTCGTCGGGCTGATCCTGTTTATGGTTTTTAAAAGCCTGCACCAGAATTTTGATCTTGTTAATGACGATTATTACGAAGCCGAATTAAAATTTCAGGACCAGATCGATGCTGCTAAAAATGCAGCGGTCTTTACCGATTCAATTCTTGTTTCAGAAAACGGCGACCAGGTGCAGCTGCAGTTTCCGTCTGTCTTTGCCAATAACACAACCGGGCAGGTGCATTTCTATAAAGCATCCAATGCCAAACAGGATGTAATTACAGGGCTATCGCTCAATGCTGAAGGAACGCAGGCTTTTGATAAAAAACAATTTGCTTCCGGATTTTATACGGTTAAATTGAACTGGACCAAGGATAATATTCTGTATTACGCAGAAAAAAATATTGTATTGTGAATGCATTGCTCATAACGGCTTTTATCACCGGCTTTTTCGGTAGTCTGCATTGTGCCGGAATGTGTGGTCCGCTTGCGCTCACATTTAATTTTCAGAATAAAGGGAATGCTGTTTTCAATGCATTGTTATATAATGCTTCTCGGATATCGGCGTATTTTTTACTGGGTATTATTTTCGGCTTGGCAGGATTAAGTTTTTCTTATGCCGGCTGGCAACAGATCGCCTCTGTGGTGATGGGAAGCTGCATAATTCTTTTTATTCTCCTGGAGCAACTGGGAAATTCCGGTGTTGACCGTTTCAGATGGTTCCAACGCTACAATAATTTTATTAAACGCAGGATCACGGCAGCCATGCAATCAAGAGGAGCCGGCGGAATTGCATTATTGGGTTTTTTTAACGGATTATTGCCATGCGGACTTGTTTATCTTGCACTGGCAGGAGCCGTTGCATCCGGCGGTATATTTTCAGGAGGCTTGTATATGGTGCTCTTCGGTTTTGGGACAATTCCATTGATGTTCTCCTTTTCTGCATTTGGTAATTATCTCGGTACCAGGAAAAGAATATTCATACGTAAATATTTACCTGTGTTCAGTGTAATGATCGCAGCGTTACTGATCCTCCGCGGATTGAATCTCGGGATTCCGTATGTAAGTCCGCACTTCGACAATAAAACTGCAGAGGCAGATTGTTGTAAACCGGTGCAGATGGAATCAGTTATGCCGGCCGATCATTGTTCCCCGCAATAATTTCGTACACTCTCCCGTTCAATTTTTTCATTTTCAATGGTTTAAATTTTTACCTTCGTCAGATGAACATTGCTGAAGTCATTTCTCATCTTGAAAGTATCGCTCCTCCTTCATTACAGGAGAGTTATGACAACGCCGGTTTGCTTACGGGAAATAGTTTGGATGAAGTAAAGGGCATCCTCGTCTGCCTTGACTCAATCGAGTCGGTTGTGGATGAAGCCATTTTGCTGGGATGCAACATGATCGTTGCGCACCATCCTATCATTTTCAGTGGAATGAAAAAGCTGACCGGCGCTGATTATACGGAACGTGCTGTCATCAAGGCCATTCGCCACCATATTGCGATTTACGCCATCCATACCAATCTCGATAATGTTGCGGATGGTGTCAACCGCCAGATCGCCGAACAGCTCGAACTCACGAACGTTTCTATCCTTTCCCCCGCAAAAGGGAAACTGAAAAAGCTGGTCACCTTTGTTCCTGTTGCAAAAGCAGATGCCGTAAGAGAGGCAATTTTCGACGCCGGCGGCGGCTATATCGGGAAATACGATAACTGCAGTTTCAATACCGACGGGAGCGGCACATTCAGGGCCGGTGAAGGAACCGACCCGTTTGTAGGTAAACAGGGAGAGCTGCATGCGGAACCGGAGACACGGATCGAAGTGATCTTTCCCGGCTGGGCCGAGCGCGATATAATTCCCGCCCTCAAAAAGAGCCATCCGTATGAAGAGGTGGCCTATGATATTTACCCGCTGGAAAATGCTTATGGCGGTGTGGGCGCCGGACTTATCGGATATACCCGGCATGCAATGGACGAGTTCCTCTTTCTGCGTTATGTCAAGTCAAAAATGGGAACTTCCAGCATCCGCCATAGTCCGCTGCGTGATGTCCCGGTCCGGAAAGTGGCTGTTTGTGGCGGTTCCGGCAGTTTTTTGCTGAAAGATGCCATCGCCGCGGGGGCAGATATGTTTATCACCTCCGATTTCAAGTACCATCAGTTCTTTGATGCCAACGACCGGATCGTTATCGCTGATATCGGCCATTACGAAAGCGAGCAGTTTACAATACCGTTCCTTGTAGCGTTATTGCAGAAAAAATTCCATACCTTTGCCGTTCATTTTTCAAAAATCAATACTAATCCGGTTAACTACCTTTAGATTATGGCAGCAGTAAAGGATATGTCTGTAAGAGAAAGCTTGCAGTCGCTCTGGAAACTCCAGAAAATTCATTCAAAAATTGACGATATCACGATTCTGAAGGGCGAGCTTCCGATGGAAGTAAGCGACCTGGAGGATGAGATCGCCGGCCTTGAAACGCGTATGCAAAAGTTCGAAGTTGAATTGAAGGATATCGAAAGTGAGATCTCCAATCGCAAAAATACCATCACCACTGCAAAGGCCGCGATCAAAAAATATGAGCAGCAGCAAAATGCGGTGAAGAACAGCCGCGAATTTGATGCACTCACAAAAGAGGTCGAACTCAACAAACTCGATATTGAGCTGAGTGAAAAGAA
>CAYTFT010000286.1:0-4081 GCA_964437155.1 uncultured Chitinophagales bacterium
TATCGACGCACAGGTGATCGGCCACGTGGAAGCCGGCGACAGCAAAAAGGTAACAGTGAAATGCGCTGCCGGGGAATTTGAATACGAAGGATAACCCCGAATCAGGAACCTTCAGTTTCACTTCACCAATTTATCTATAAAAATCCTCTTAGGGTGAAATGCACATTAGCACATTTTCATCCGCCGCGGCGGACACATTTTCACATTTTCACATTGGTACATTGCCACATTGCCACCTATTCAAAACCCCGGAAACCCCCGAAAATACGCTCTGAATCTTTTTGCCGACGTGACGCGGTTTACGTAAAAGAAATTCAATAAAATACCGAAGATCACTGTGCACATTCCGGTTATCGCGATGATATGAAAGCGTTCGTTGAAAAATAAATATCCGAACAATAACGCAAATACAACTCCGAGATACGAATAATTTGCAATACTTCCCGCTTTTTCCATCTGATAGGCGCGCGTCATATATATCTGCGCAACCTGTGTAACAAGTCCGACACAAATGAGCCAGACCCATTCAATGCCCTGCGGCATCACCCAATGCGTGATACAAAAGGGTGCAACTATGGGAATGGTGGTCAGCGGTAAATAAAAAACAACAACAAGTGCCGGCACCACATTCGCCGTTTTACGCAATGCATTATAGGCGAGTCCGCTAAATGCTGCACCCACAATTCCTATCAGCATCAAACGTGTATCTTCTGTTTTTTCAAACCCGTTGATCATAAATATGCCGCTGAAGGAAATAATAAAAAACACCCATTGTTTCCAGTGCATATGTTCACGCAAAAGAACCGATGCGAAAATGATCGTAAAAACAGGAGATAAATACGCAATGGTAACGGAAGTGGCAAGGTGCAGATGTTGCAATGTATAAAAAAACACGAGCAGCGAAATGGAACCGGCAACCCCGCGGCCCAGTAAAATCCAGATATGTTTTTTTGTGAAGGGATTCAGGTTTGCCCTTTTCAGCATATATCCGGTAACGAGCAGCATTACAACCGACCGGAATAATACCGCTTCGTAGGACGGGATATTACTAACCGTTTTAACCAGAATGTTCATGACCGCAAATAAAAATGTCGCCACGATCATGAAATATACAGCTCTGGCATGCTGATTGTCCGGCTCTCTGAATATATTTCTCAATACAGTTACAAAGTAAAGGAGTATTAAAATCGTTCTGTAACCGAGTTATCCATATACAGAAATTGTTAGTGCATGGTGAGAAAAAGAAAAGCGCTGTCCGAAGGCATTACAACTAAGGGAAAACAGCACGCCGTTAAAACTTGTTAAAAGGAACCAATTCCGGGATAATCCTCGTTTATGTGAAAAACTAAATTAATTTAGCTACAAAATAATTGACCATATTGATATGAAGAAGATAAGGATCCTGTTTCTCTCGCTCACACTCGGAATTACGGGAGTGACATTTGCCCAAAACACGGCAACCACTACTACCACCAAACCACAATTGACAGAAACGGAAGCTATGGATAAATTCGACCGCTTCCTTTCGATCGTCGACGACCGGTATATGGATGATGTGGATGCAGGCAAACTGGTAGAAGATGCGATCATCGAAGTTTTATCCCAACTGGATCCGCACTCTGTTTATTTTACGGAAGAAGAGCTGAAACAGGCAAACGAACCGCTGGAAGGAAATTTTGAAGGCGTCGGCATTCAGTTCAATCTGCTGAAGGATACAATTGTTGTTGTGAGTGTTATTTCGGGCGGACCGAGTGAAAAGGTGGGCATTATGGCAGGCGACAAGATCGTGCAGATCAATGAGGAAAATGTTGCGGGCATCGGCATGACAAATAAAGGAGTAACCGATCGTCTTCGCGGCAAAAAAGGAACTGAAGTCGTTGTCTATATCAACAGGCAGGGCGCAAAAAAACCGCTGCAGTTTCATATCACCAGAGATGTAATTCCGCTGTACAGTATTGATGCAAAATACATGGCCGATCCGCAAACCGGTTATATCCGCCTCAGTAAATTTGCTGCGACCACTTCGGAGGAATTTGATCAGGCAATTTCTGAATTACAGGCGAAAGGCATGCAGAATCTTATTCTCGACCTCCGCGGTAATGGCGGCGGTTACCTCAATGCAGCCATCGACGTTGCAAATGAATTTCTGCCTGCAGGAAAACTCATCGTGTATACCGAAGGAAAAGCATATCCAAGACAGGATAATCTTGCACATGGCGACGGCTCCATGCTGAAAGGAAAAGTGATCGTGCTGATAGATGAAGGAAGCGCATCTGCAAGTGAGATCGTGACCGGTGCATTACAGGACTGGGACCGCGCACTGGTTATTGGCAGAAGAAGTTTCGGTAAAGGATTGGTGCAGCGTGCATTTAATCTTCCCGACGGATCGGCAATGCGGCTTACCGTTTCCAGATATTTTACACCTTCCGGAAGATGTATTCAAAAATCATATGAAGAAGGAATCGATGCCTATCATAATGAGTTGAACGATCGTTACCGCGACGGAGAATTAACTGCTGATACAACTTTTCATTATCCCGATTCACTTACCTTCCATACGAGTGGTAACAGAACAGTGTATGGCGGCGGTGGCATTATGCCCGATATATATATTCCGCTTGACACAAGCTGGGCCACCGATTATTATGCAGAAGTTGTAGGAAGAGGCATCGTAAATCAATTCTCTCTCACTTACGTGAATGCAAACCGCGATGCACTTTCAAAACAATATAAAGATCCGTTTGAATTCAATGCTAAATTCGAAGTTGATAAAAAAATATGGGATCAATTTTTTGCATACGCAGAAACTGACAGCGTGAAAAAAGATGAGGAACAATTTAAAAAATGTGAATCTCAGTTAACGAATGTGCTTAAATCAGTAATAGCACGCGACCTGTTTAATTTTGAAGCCTACTGGATCGTTGCAAATGCAGATGATGTTGCATACCTCCGCGCGCTGGCTGCATTAAAAGATGAAACTTTTTCGCGCATGAAAATCGCAGAAAAATAATAAAGGATTTTCCTGGTTATAACACCTGCATCCGATCGATGCGGGTGTTTTTATTTTGCGGAATATGCAGATGAACCCCGAAAGCACCGATGCTGCAATAAAATGCATCCTGAAGTTTAATATGTGCTTACGAGTATAACTGCAATATCTTTCCGCAGCACCTGCATCCTTTACTTAGCCGGAAATACAAATTCCGCCGGCGGCGCAAAAACAGGTCACCGGATAAAAGTCTTATTTCAATGTAACTCTTGTCACACGACATCCGCATACCACAATACTAATTTTGTATTTATAAATCATCAGACTATGAAAAATAATATTGGAAATGCCGACCGGATCATCCGGGTGTTGATCGCAGTTGTATTTGCTGCTTTATATTTCGGGGGTATCGTAACAGGGACCGTCGGAATAATTTTGCTTGTTGTGGGTGCTGTATTCGTACTCACCGCGCTGATCGGATTTTGTCCGATTTATTTCCCGTTCGGCATTTCTACCTGCCGGCATAAAAAAGCGTATTAAGCCCGCCGGGGTTTCAGGAGAGGAAGGATTTCATGCTTTCCTCTTCTCTATTTATTTTTAAAAAAAAATACGCTTGATAAAAACTGCCACCATCGAACAGGAGGTTGTATTGGATGGAATTCCTTCTGTTATTTATTCCCTGCTGACGGATGAAAAAAAACATGCAGCGTTTACGGGAGCACCGGCAAAAATAGCTGCACGCAGCGGAGGAAAATTCTCCGTATGGGATGGATATATTACCGGAAAAAATATTTCCCTGATAAAAGATAAAAAGATCGTTCAGGAATGGCATGCCTCCGATATGCCGGAGGGACATATCAGTATACTTACCATTGAATTCATTCCGGGAAAGAATAAAACAACGATCCTCAAAATGACACATGCCGATGTTCCCGCAACGCAAATAAATGATTTTGCGAAAGGCTGGAAAGAATTTTACTGGTCACCGATGCAAGCATGGCTGCACCGGCAGAAATAATCCGCAACGCCGTTCCTGTCAGCTTTGTATCATCTTTTACCGCAATACCTTTCTTCCGCTTTCCGCGCAAAGCC
>CAYTFT010000287.1:0-4049 GCA_964437155.1 uncultured Chitinophagales bacterium
TTATCCATTCAGGGGCCGGGAAAATTATTCTGGTCGCATGTAACTGCAGATGGTATTATGGATCAGATAAAATATTACGGAACAGATCTGGGGCCTGTCGATAATTTGGTCAGAACTGCTGACGGGGGTTTTGTTGTGAGCGGAATATATTTTTATTCCGGTCTGTATAGTCGCGATCCGTTCGTAATGAAACTCGATGCCACTGGTGAACCGGTATGGTTCCATGCATACCACAGCAAAGCAACAAATACCGGAATCGGATATTCGGGAAATTGCTCAATGGCCGAAGACGAAGCAGGTAATATTTATGTGATGGGACTTAGCGGAGAAACTTCTGCATTTTATGCACGCGTGATGAAAATATATGCTGACGGGACATTAGCATGGATAAAAGACGGCGAGGCAAGTGCATCTACCAGTTATTATCAGACATCGGTGATGTATATGAAACGAGCAGGGAGTGAAATGCTCTGGGTTGCAGACAGTAAAGATTACGGACTTACGGATTTCGGGATGAATGATCTTCTTATCACTTCTGAGGATCCGGATTTCAGCGGGTGCTTATGGACGGAAATATTTCCTGTGCATTACACGGAAACCCTCACTCCGACAGCCGGCAACACGACACGATTTGATGTAACGCCGGATAAAATAAAAAATCCGTCAGCCGTATCCGTTAATTATCTGATGAAACCACTCTGTAATGACAGTCTGCTGCAATATCCGGAAGAGAATTACAGAGTAATACATGCACAATTGCAATTGCAGGACAGCCTTGATTATGTAGCCTCATTATATCAACTCAGCAAAATATGCATTGAAAATAAATTGACACTGTATCCGAATCCCGCCGATGATCATATTATTGCAGTAACAGAACCGGGCCATACACTCATCTTTTCGGATATGCACGGGAAACAGGTACTATCCGTTTCCATGCTTACAGAACAATTGACTGAAATCAATATTTCAGCGCTTGCTGATGGAATGTATCTGGTGCAGGAAATAAATGCGGAAGGCCTGTTGATTGCTCAACAGAAAATGATAATAATGCGGTAGCACCGGGATAAATTAAATGTAGGGTTTAAAATTGATTTTCATTCACTGCCCAGCCTGATCTATCAACTCCTGCGGAATAATAATTCCCACTTTTTGCTTCTGGCGGATAAATTCCTGTGCTTTCGGTTTTTGCCCGGTGCTGATCAGCATAAGAATATAATTATTGATCGCCTGCGACTCCCGCGGATCAAAAGAAAGGTATTTTTCCATGTAGATGATCGACTGCTCCATATTCTTCTTTTCGAATTCAACCCGTGATAATTCAAACCACGTTTCGTAATACGAAGAAATATTTAATTCCTCCAGCAAATATTTTTCCGCCTTTGCCACCTCTCCTCTGTCGAGATATAATTTCCCGACATAATAATTAATATATTTTTCTTTCGGATTCAGATCATACGCATGCAGCATCATTTCATCCGCCCGTTTTTTATCCGTTTTATCCAGACGCGCTGCCAGCATCATCGTCGCATAGGAAGAATGAGGTGTTGTGTGCACGGCCGATTCCCAGAATGTAAGCGGATCGGAAAATGTTTGCTGGTGCCGAATATTCATTACAGTGAATATAATCGCGATTACCCCGACAACCGCGGCGGTTGTAACGGGTTTCAGATTTTTAAACAGGGCCGTCTGACTCAACACAAGTAAAATACCGAAAAACGGAACATATAACCTGTGCTCAAAATCCTGTTCGTTAAGTGATCCCGGTAATAATACCACCGGCATCATCAGCAGCAGGAACCATGCGGATCCGCCGATGATCATCCGCTTATTTTTTTCCTTTCCGGTAAATAATAATGCGGCTATAATCACGATGGAAATGATCCCGAATATATAGCTGGTATCTTCCATCATCGGGAACACACTCATGTTTACAGGCAAAATCCCTTTTCCGAAATATTGAATAATTACCGGTAACCGGCCAAATGCGTTGGATACGGATAATGCGGCAGTAAGCGATTCACCCTCCAGCCGCGCAGCAGCGCGAACGAGAAACCAGATAAGAATGCCCGCAGCCCAGACAGCATATAATTTAATATGTGCTTTGTCTTTCCACTGAATGAACGAAAGGGAAACAATCAGAACAAAAAATGCAAATGCGATCACCAATGCAGTCTCTTTTGTAAATAGAGCAGCAAGCAGAAATAAGCCCGATAATAACAGCGACGGAAATTTTCCGGATGCAATGAACCGCAGAGAAGTGAGCATAAATGCAAATGCAAACACCGCCAGTAAAGTATCGTTACGGCCGGGAATCCACGATACTGCCTGCGTGAAGACAGGATGCACGGCAAATAAAACGGAGAGCAGGAATGCGTTCCACTCCGGTATTTTCATCTGCGTTAAAACATAAAAAAGCAGAACCACCGAAATCAGATGCAGAAAAATATTCATTGCATGATACCCTTTGACAGAATCCTTGCTAAACTGAT
This sequence comes from uncultured Chitinophagales bacterium, assembly GCA_964437155.1. Taxonomy (GTDB): domain Bacteria; phylum Bacteroidota; class Bacteroidia; order Chitinophagales; family BACL12; genus UBA7236. The sequence continues at coordinate 2,493 of CAYTFT010000287.1, forward strand.
AATTGATAATAAATGAGTCCAGCAGCAATGGCCTGTAATAGGTATCCTTCTTTTCAGCAAACACCCCTCTTTGAAATGAATGCGCAAGGTTGGACATATCTTTATTGTACTCCATATGCTCATTGATAAAAATAGTATCATCCAGTTCGGTGTAACCAAGATCAAAGGATGGAGCATACACTAATAAAATGATAACACTGATCCATATCCACGGATAAGGGATACGTCTCTCCTTTTTTGGCAATTTCTTCTTTTCAACAGGTTTATCCTTTTTCAGTTTTGCAGACATTTTTCAGTTGATTTTATTTTTCAAGGAAGGTTGAAAGATAGTAAAAAAGGCAATACGGATATCACAATCCTGCCGGCGATTTTAATCGGTTCGGATTATCTTTGCGAAAATATTTCTGCATGCGTATCGCTACCATGATCCTCTTTATCACCCTGATTTATTCCTGTAAAAACAGCACCGACGGGGCCATAGACCGCTATGCAGCAAAGGTGGATGAACTCAGTGAGATTTCTGCAAATAAAGATCTGCAGGATCCCGCATTGCTCCGGATTCAGGAAGAGATCAACACATTGATCGATCAGCTCAGTACCCTGGAATTATCAGAGGAACAGACGACGCGCGTCACAGGTATTTCATTGAAGCTGCAGGCAGTGATCATGGAAATAGAAAACAGAAATGCCGGAACGAGAAATGCCGACCTCAACAGGATCCGATCCGGACTCGATAGTGCAGGCCGGATGTTGGAAGAAATGGATTCCCTCACTATGGAAAGAAATTAACATCCCTTCCGGCTATGCAGAAAAAACTTGCCGTGATCGGAGGTGGTGCCGCAGGGTTCTTCGGAGCGATCAATGCCGCAGCTGAAGATCCGCAACTTGCAGTACATATATTTGAAAAAAGCAATACTTTTCTTTCCAAAGTAAAAGTATCCGGCGGCGGAAGATGTAATGTTACAAATGCCTGTTTTGATCCGAAGGAACTCATACTGAATTACCCGCGCGGAAGTAAAGAATTATTTGGCCCGTTTTATACATTCGGTCCGGAACAAACGGTCGAATGGTTTGCAAAAAGAAATGTCAGGATCATAAAAGAACCTGATGGCCGGATGTTCCCTTCAACACATTCTTCTCAAACTATTATTGACTGTTTTCTGCAAGAAGCAGAAAAAAAGGGAGTGCAATTGCATACGCATACTGCCCTCCAAAAAATAGAACATACATCTGACGATAAATGGAAACTATTGTTTGGAAACGGCTTTGTATTTATTGCTGATCATATACTTTTCGCCGGTGGAAGCAGCCAGATATTATGGAACGTATTAAAATCGCTGGGACATACGATAGTCCCGCCCGTACCATCACTGTTTACATTCAATATTCGCGATCCCCGTCTGGAAGGATTGATGGGCGTGAGTTTCGGGCATGTAACGTGTTCAATCAACGACACAAAACTTTCTGCCGACGGCCCTATGCTCATCACGCACTGGGGACTGAGTGGTCCGGCAATATTAAAACTCTCGGCATTCGGTGCGCGGATCTTACATGAGC
>CAYTFT010000288.1:0-4047 GCA_964437155.1 uncultured Chitinophagales bacterium
AAGATCTATCTACTGGCCAATGTATTTCGTTGAGCATGCTTGAAATGGGGTTGTCGGCTCTAATTTATTTAAACTATTGATTCTTTCAAAGTAACTGGTGACGCGATGCTTCATCTTTATTATTTAATACGATAAACCATTTCAAAGTTGGTAAATGGTTGATTGTTAATATCCGTACCCGATGCGGCTGGTGCTCCAAATTGTATTTATTAGTATTAAAATCTGTCCGCAAATCTTCGCCGTAACCGGATACCTTCCGGCACCGCCAATCCGGGTGTTCCATTAGCACATTTTCACCCGCCCACTTCGTGTTCGGTCAGGCATAAGCACCCGCCTTCAATGCATTCGGGCAGGTATTAGCTTATCCTTCTCCCTCAACCGCCATCTGATACGCCTTCAAATAATTTCCTGCCAGATTGCTCCAGTCAAAATTTTCGGCATAGCTCTCTACGGTGTTGCGGAGGATGATGCGCTCGCGGCGGGTGAGCTGCACGAAATTGAACATGATCTCACAGAGCTCGTCGGCACTTTCATCGAAGGTTTTGGTCTTGCGCTTTACTATGTAAATACCCCGGTCGTCGAGGTTGCGGAATTTCGTCTGGCAATAATTACCGAAACCACTCAGGTCGCTCGTTACCGCCGGCACACCGCGCGCAACACATTCCAGCGGTGTATATCCCCAGGGTTCGTAATAACTCGGGAAGAGGCCGAGATGACATCCCCTTACAAACTGCGGATATTCCATACCGAACAACGGCGAAGTTGCCGCCACAAAATCGGGATGATATACCATTTTTACCTTGTCGGCGGGCTTGTTGATGAGGTCGTTGCTGCGGAGGAAATTTAAAATATCATCTCCGGCATCGTTCTTTAAATTATGCGTAACCACGATCGGCCAGAAATCACTCTTCCAGCTCTGGATCTGCTTGCGATAACGGAATTTCCAGTAATCGTCAATCATATCGTTCAGCTCGGGAAGATTGGGATCCACATTGGTAGCCGCTGCCTTAAATAATTTTTCACGCACCTGCTTCAGCATTTCCTCGCAGGTAGCACGGATATCATCCATCGCTGCACGGGCATGCAATACCAGCGGATTAATTGTCTCAAACGGCTGCTTCGTAATAAAGAACATCACCACCGTTTTATCGATCTTCTCCTTCTTCATCCTGTCGTTCAAACGGCGAAGCGCTTCGAGTGTTAGATCATATCCTTTGTTGTGATATTCATACCTGCCGGATGTGAAAAAATAAACCGTCTTGTCGAGGTCGAAGGTGTAAGAGTGAAAGAAGTGCGACATCACAAATGCATCTATTTTCTGCCGGAACTGTCCGTGCAGATTCTGCAATTCATGCGTGGCGACAAATCGCGTGAGACTGATGCCGTTCGGTAAAATAATATCGGGTTTGCGGCCGAGCAAAAACTCACATTCCTTGCCCGTGATCTCACTCACTGTAGAAAATATATCGCAGTCGGTGGCAGCCATGCGCTCCAGTCGCGTCTGCGGCTCAATATAAAATTTCTGCGCCATCTGCAACCAGTCATAACTGCCGAGGTTGCGGTAGAAATTATCGTCGTTACCGGCGATATAGCGACCGAGCAACGTTGCATGCGTGGTGAATACTGTCTTTATTTTCAGATGCTCCTTCCGGATATAACCGATCGGCATACCTGTCATCCATTCATGAAAATGTGCGATGATGGTATTGCCTTTAGATAATGCTTCAAGTGTTGTAAATAATTGCGTTACCAGATAACCAAACTGTATCACCTGTTGCAAAAGATCATCCGGATTGAAAATATTAATATGATGATCGTTGAGCAGCGAAACACGGATATCTTTCAGTTGTGTATGCGCCTGTCCCGGTGGCATCAGTATCACTTTCGGTTTACCGTCGGTGAGCCATCGTCCGTAATGGATCTCGAATCCTTTTTTGCGCATCTCGAGAACCAGTTGTCCGAACTCATCGTCATAGTCGAAAACCTCTTCGAATTCAGCCGGCAGCTTGGTATGCAAGAGCGGGCCTACCATGCAATATTTTTCACCCCATTTGTCTACGATCTCCGGCACCTTGCTGCGCACAACAGTGTAAATTCCTCCCACCTGATTGCACACCTCCCAGGCTACCTCTACCAGCAATGGTTCATACAGGGTTGTTTTTTTCGACATGGATGTATTGTGTTTTATTAATTCAGCTAAGATAATAAGTTATTGATTTGCGGACGACCCGGCTGTCGGATGCATTAGAGAAGCATGTACATTTTTATGCAGGAGCCTTGAAATAAAGATTTGATTTCATCATTCCAGGACAAGAAAAATAAATTCTGAACGGCTTTCTCTTTCTGCATCAGGCAGATCTATTGCATACTGCTTAATTGAATATCCTCTTTATAATAAACATCCGTTCCATATAAATTATACGGATATTCACCATACCAGTGTTGTTCCTCTTTGCTTATTTCCAGAATGTCGAAATCAACCGTTAGCGTTGAACCTGAATAAATATCAATAGTATAAGTGACAGAAAGCAGATCATCTTTTAACGTCCACGTGAACAGTATATTACTTGCATTTGTATATTGCACATGCCCCGTGCCGTCATCATTAAAAGTATACACGCCATAATCAGCGAAGGAAGTAATCGTTGTAGTATCGCCAACTGTGTACGTAACTGTTTCCAGATCAATGTTCCACTTCCCGTCGTGACGCAGTAATAAATGTTCGGGATCATTGCAGGAAGTAATTTCGGATATGCCGGCTAATGCGAAGAATATAATCGGCGATTTCATTCCTGCAGATTTTATGAATCAAATATAATTAAAAAAGGCTGCCCTTTGAACAGGACAGCCTTTTATTACAAAATATGTTTTTATTAATTTAAACTGCTGAGCTTGAGGTCAACTGTAACATCAACCGGTGTTCCCAATACATCATAGGTATAAGAACCGTTCCAGTGCTGTGAATCTTTGCTGCTGTCGAGAATGTCGAAGTCAACAGTTTCGCCGATGGAAGCATACGTTACAGAGATCACATCATCCGTTACTGACCATGCAAAAGTGTCAGAAGTACCGTCGTTGTAATCAATTGTTCCGCTGCCGTCATCTTTGAATGTAACGGTACCGGCATCTGTATCGGTGTCAGTAGTAGGAACGCCAAAAAGTGTGTAGGAGCTCGTTTGCTCATCGATATTCCATGTTCCGTCTTTGCGGACAAGAACTTTTTCTGTTTTTGTACAAGAGTACAGGCTAACAACAACGAGAAGCATTGTTGCTATTTGAATGGTTTTTTTCATATTGTTGAGATTTTATGCAAATATAATCAAGGCGGGTTGATTTATCCAATTCCACGCCGGACCCGCTTTGCCGTTCAAATATATTATTATCATTCAACCGTCACCCGGATCCCTTCTGAATGACTCGTAAACTCCGGTGCGTACATGCATTGCACCGTGGTAAGTCCGTTGCTGAAATTTCCGCGATGGGAAATACGCAGCGGATATTCAAAAACATATGTACCTTTTGGCAGATACGAAAAAAAGAAATTGGTAGCCGCATCGCCCGTTGCTTCATAATACCCGAGGCCGTCCTGCCATTTAAATTCACTTAAAACATTTACAGGTTCAAATCCGGCAGCGCGCATATCTTTCATGTGCACATATTCCATGTCGCGGTCGACACGTATTTCAATACGCACTTTCAGGAGATCGCCAACATGCAATGCAGCATTTTCGTCCACGGGTTTTAATACGGGTCCCGTTGCCGTATTCTGCTGCAGAAATAATTTTTTATTGATCTGTAAATTATTCTGCGAAGCGGTTACTTTATCAATTGTTTCAAAATACTGCCAGTACATCGCGCCCCAGCTTATTTCATTTTTTTCTGACGGTTGAACAGAAATATTTCCAAACGACGGATCAGCATCTGCACCCGCCCATGATTGTTTGAAATATCCGGTACCGGCCTCTGCGTTATCCGTTGTGACGCGTAATTTGCCGACTGTGATAATAGCAAGCGATTTATCCGCGAGCAGATCATTTCCCTGCAGTA